>JBKDZQ010000030.1:0-6608 GCA_047971325.1 Parahaliea sp. | reverse complement strand
CGGTGCACTCTGTATGTGGCAAGACGCACCTTGGTGCGTAATCCACGATACCGGGAGGCAGACCCCTCCCGCAAATTACCACGGTGCCTGATGCAGAGTGCGTCAGGCCATGATGTCTGATGGTGTCCTGGTTAAGCGTTCGAGACGGCGCCGCACGCTGAACCAGACTGTGTGCAATTGGGCTTAGGACAGCGGGGTGGGAGTCAATATGGGATTGCAGCAAGATATTGTGTACCTGGCCATCGGCTGGACCCTGGCCGGTGGTGTCCAGGCGGCCTGTGACAACGCCAGCGCCGAGCGTCGCGCCTACTTTGGCGACCTGCACGTCCATACCAGCTATTCCCAGGACGCCAACTGGCGCATGGGCAACACCCGGGTTACCCCGGATGATGCCTACGCCTTTGCCCGCGGTGCTCGGGTCGGTCTGCCACCCTTCGACAGCCAGGGCCACAGCCTGCGCTCGGCGCAACTGGAGCGGCCGCTGGATTTTCTCGCGGTCACCGACCACGCCGAGGCGCTGGACCAGGTGCGCGTGTGCGAGGATCCCGATTTCGACGGTCCCGGTGCCGGCATGTGCCGCAGTGGATTCGGATGGCGTCTGTTCAAGGACGCCTTGAGCCGGGTGCTGCCGGTGCAGACCCTCTGCCCACCCGGTGATGCACGGTGCGCCGCCGCCGGGCTCGCGGTGTGGCAGGACATCATTGCCGCGGCCGGCAAACACCATGTCGACTGTGAGTTCACCACTTTTATTGGCTACGAATGGAGCGGCACGGCAGGCAGCTCGAACCTGCACCGCAACGTGATTTTTCGCAACGAGGCGGTGCTGGAGCGTCCGCTCAGCACGCGTAAGGTCAGGACCCCGGAAGCCCTGTGGGATGCCCTGGACGCCCAGTGTCGCGATGGCATTGCCGGGTGCGAGGCGCTGACTATTCCCCACAATCCCAACCTGAGCGAAGGCAGGATGTTCTCACCACTGACCGTTGCCGGCGAGCCGCTGTCCCCGATGGTGGCCGAACAGCGGGTGCGCTACGAGCGGCTGGTGGAACTGGTGCAGCACAAGGGCGAGTCCGAATGCTACGGCGGGGTGGGGGCGGAGGACGAACTGTGCCGCTTCGAGAAACTGCCCTATGGCAGCTTCCTGCAGAAGTACTTTCCCATCCTGGCCGAACCTCCTGCCGATGATTCCCGCTATGTGCGCGAAGCCCTGCGCGAGGGCCTGCGCCTGGAACGCACACTGGGCCAGAATCCCTTTGTGCCGGGCTTTATTGGTGGCACCGACACGCACCTGGGCACTGGCGGCGATGTCGCCGAGGGCCGCTACCAGGGGCACCACGGCGCCCGGCACATTGCAGGTGACGGCAGCCTGGTGCAACTGCCGGACCGGCTGGAGCAGAACCCGGGTGGGCTGGCGGTACTCTATGCGCAGGAAAACACTCGCGAGGCGCTGTTCGCCGCGATGCGGCGGCGCGAAGCCTACGCCACCAGCGGCCCGCGCATCCAGCTGCGCTTTTTTGGCGGCTGGGACTACCCGGGCGATCTTTGCGAGCGGGTCGACCTGATCACCAGGGGCTACGCCCAGGGTGTGCCGATGGGGGGCGTACTCGAGGGCGCCGCCGGCGGGGGGCGCTCGCCGCGCTTTATCGTGGCGGCGGTGGCCGATCCCGGCACTGCGCAGGCGCCCGGTGGACTCATCCAGCGCTTGCAGGTGGTCAAGGGCTGGGTGGGCGGTCAGGGCGCCAGCCGCGAGCAGATCTACGATGTCGAGGGCTGGGCCGGAGGCAAGGCAACCGTAGACCTCGATACCTGTGAGGTCAGTGGACCGGGGGGCAAGCGGCTGTGCACCGTGTGGCAGGACCCGGAGTTCGACGCCTCGCAAAATGCCTTCTACTACAGCCGGGTGGTGGAGAATCCCTCCTGCCGCTGGCAGCAGCGCATTTGTGCGACCAACCGGGTGAATTGCGCGGACGCCAGCAGCGTGCCCGAGGGGTTGGAAGGCTGCTGCGATGACAGTGTCCCCAGGCTGATTCAGGAGCGTGCCTGGTCCTCGCCCATCTGGTACCAGGCCCCCGGCGGTTAAGGGTTTGCGGGCGGCATCGCCCCTTGCCTCCGGGAGGCCGTGGCCATGCAGCAACTGATCGAGAACATTCGCCGTGGCGTGGTGGGAGCGGGCCGGCGTGACTGGTCGGGGAGGGCCGCGCCGGGGCGATAGCGCGCCCTCCTCGCTGGCAAGCGCTTGACCAAGGTCAAGACACTTTCGCCCGGCCTGTGCTAGGCTCGAAAATCCACAGCGTCGAATCGCCGGAGCAGCCTTGTTCGCCAAAAAAACCAGCGACATCATCTGGCAGGACCTCCAGCACCAGAGCCTGTTCGAGACACTGGACATGCTGGCGCGCCCCGATGCCGGCGAAGCCGTTCTACAGCGCCTGAGCGACTACACCAACTCCCACTTCGCGCTGGAAGAGGAATACATGCGCGTGCTCGATTACCCCGACCGCGAGCGCCATGTGCGCGCCCACCGGCGCTTTCAGCAGGAGGTAGCCACCCTGTTCGACAGCGACGATCCGGCCTCACCTGAATTTCTGGTTGCAGCCTCGACGTTCTTGACCGAATGGTTGACCCGCCACGTGATGGGCATCGACAAGGATCTCGAAGCGTTCATTATGGCCTCGGAGATACATTGACTCCATTCCCAGCCGCTTAGCCGCCCGCGAGCTCGGTGGAGTCACGGATGCAGGTATAAGAGAACTCAGTCCGGCTCGCCCGGCCAGTCTTCCCAGGGAATGAAGGGGTGGAAGGCCAGCCGGATGCCCTCCATCAGGTATTCTTCGTTTTCCAGCAGGTTGCGGCGGCGCACATAGCGGCCGGAGGAGGAACGGGTGTCGATGGCGTCGGTGGCGTCCAGTCCGCCGCGGCTGACGAAGATGTGCTGGAGTTCCATGTCGTAGATGCTGACCTGCAGCGAGGCTACGGCGGCGTTCATGTTCCAGTCGAACTCCGAGGACACACCGTCGCCCGGGCCCTGCAGCGAAGGCCGGCGCGTGACCCCGTCCCAGCGCGCCAGGTGCTTCATGCCGACGTTGAAGGGCACTTCGAACTCCACGATGTCGGTGAATACGAAGGCGTCCAGGTCGGTGGTTTCGCGCAACTGGTCGCGTACGCTATGCATGATCTGCACGAAGCTCTTCATGTTGACCTTGCCACTGGTCGGGTCCACCGGATTGCCGTAGGCGCGCACAGCGGTGTTCCAGTGCTGGCGGAACTCGCGCTGGGGCAGCACCTTGTAGCCCTGTTTTTTCAGGTAGCTGGTGACCAGGCCGTCGATGCGCGGCGTGGCTTCCTCCAGGTAATTGCGCGAGGGGGCACCCAGATTGACGTGGGGTATGATCACCGTGCGCACCTGCGCGGCTTCCGCGTCCTTGATTTCATACTGGAAGGTAGAGGGATGATAGGTGGGACCGCCGGCGCAGGCCCACAGCCCCGCAGTGACCAACAGGGCGCCACCCAGGCGGACGACGGTACTCAATAAACGCATGCTGACTCCTGATCCGGTATAGTGGTGCGCATGGTAACAAAATCTTTCTGCGGGGGCAGCGCGCGATGAATCTGCACATTCATGCCACCATCCAGGGCGGTGAAAAGGGGCAGGGCGGGGACGTGGTGCTGCTGCACGGCCTGTTCGGCATGGGTGGCAATCTCGGGGCGCTGGCCCGGGCGCTGGCGCCGGATTTTCGCGTGCACAGCCTGGACCTGCCCAACCACGGCCGCTCCGGCTGGATGGAATCCATGGGTCTTGCCGGCCTGGCGGCCGCGGTAGTCGACTGGCTGGCGCAGCAGGGCATCGGGCGCGTTTCCCTCTGCGGTCACTCCCTTGGCGGCAAAGTGGCCATGCGCCTGACCCTGGACCAGCCCGGGCTGGTTGACCGGCTGGTGGTGGCGGATATCGCCCCGGTGGCCTATCCCCCCCATCACGATGCCATCTTCGAGGCGCTGGCCATTGTCGCCCGGCAACGGCCGGCCTCGCGGCCCGAGGCCGGGCAGTTGATGGCCCCGCTGATCAAGGAGGCCGGTGTGCGGCAGTTCCTGCTGTTGAGCCTGGCCCGTGGCGAGGATGGCCGCTATGACTGGCGTTTCAATCTTGAGGGCCTGCGCCGGGACTACGCCGCCGTGTGCGAGCCCCTGCAGTCCGACCGGCCCTTTCCCGGCACCGCGGTGTTCCTCAAGGGCGAGCTGTCGGATTATATCCAGCCCTCCCACCGGGAGGCCATTCTGGCCCTGTTCCCGGCGGCCACGGTCAAAGTGCTGCAGGGCTGTGGTCACTGGCTGCACGCCGAACAGCCGCGGCTGTTCAACGCCACCGTCCGGCGTTTCCTGCTGGCGTCCGGGGTACGTGCTGCCGCGGGGTAGCACCGCCGCGGGTGCGCAGCTATGCTTGTTTCCCCGATGGACAAGGCTGGTGAACCCCTTTCGGTGAGCCACTCCCGGTGAACAAAGCCTGATGAACAGGCATTGGTGAAACGATAGTGTGGAGAATGCCCATCGATGTATTTCAGTCTTGGTGACGTCCTGCTCCTGTTGCTGTTTGGCCTGGTGTGCCTGTTTTTCCTCGATGCCATCCGGGTGCGGGAGCTGGCGCTGCAGGCGGTGGAGCGGGCCGGCGAGCGGGATGATTTCCAGCTGCTGGACCAGTCGGTACACATCAACCGTGTGTCACTCAGCCGCGACCGCAACCGTCGCTGGCGCATCTGGCGGCAGTACCGCTTTGACTACAGCTTTGATGGTGTGCTGCGCGAGCAGGGCTTCGTCATCATGCTTGGCCGGCATCTGCAGGCGGTGGTGGTCAGTGAACCGGGGCGGACGCTGCACTAACCTTGCTCACCAGACCCTGGCCTCTCCGGGCGGTTTGCACACCTGCCTGTCGCCGATTTTCCGGATCACAATGCCAGCGCAACCCGCAGCAGTACCGCGGCGCCCAGCACCAGTAACAGCAGTCCGAGCAGCCGGTCGACCAAAATGGCGTTGTGCTCCAGCCAGGCGAGGACCCGCGAGCGCGAGGACAGCACCGCCACTAGCGAGTACCAGGCGGCATCGGTGATGCCCACGGTCGTCACCATCACCGCCTTGAGCGGCCAGGGCGCCCCGGGCGAAAGGAACTGGCTGAACAGGGCCAGCATGAAGACCGCCAGCTTGGGGTTGAGAAAAGCCACCAGGAAGCCGCTGAGGGCCGCTCCCCGGCGGTCCCTGGCTGGCACCGGGGACTGCGGGTCGGCTGGCGCCGCACTGCCGCTGGCGCCCAGGGCTCGCAGGCCGAGGTAGAGGAGGTAGAGGGCACCCAGTATCTGCACGCCGGCGAACAGGGGTGGGGAGCGGGTGATCAGCAGGGCCAGGCCGGTCACGGTCAGCAAGCCGTAGAGAGCGACACCCAGGCCGTGGGCCAGGGCCGCGGCCAGACCCGCCGGCAGGCCCCGACGCCGGGTCCAGTCCAGCACCACCGCCAGGCTCGGCCCCGGGGACATCGCTCCCAGCAGGCAGACCAGCCACAGGGAAAGCCATTGTCCCGCCTCCATGTTTGCCTCCATTTTTCGTTTGTTTTCTGTCTGTCAATATCCCGTCATCATGACCGTGAGCGGTTCGAAGCCGGGTCTTGGGTGAGGGATTCGATAACAGTTGCTCACTTTGCTTGTCCACAAAATCTGTGGATAAGTCAGTGAATATTTTGTTTAACCGTGGCGCCAGGGCAGTGGCTGCAACAAATGTTACAGATTGCTTAAAAAATAACCAATATTAAAAATATAAGCTAAAACAATAGGTTATTATCATTATATAAAGCAATACTTTTAAATTTAAACCTAAGCAGTGAAAGTCTCATGACAGCCGGGCTGTGTGCATAACCTCCGCCCCTTGCTACTGCAAGTAACTTGTGCGGCCCGATGGGAAACAGCTCCATCGACCGCCGCTTTTTTGGCACTGCGACCGAAATGGATTGAACGTACGCAATAGGCGTCATCAACTCTGTCAAGTTATTTCAGCCATGTTACCGCGTCGTAACGCTCCGGCTTTCCCATCACTCACCCCGGTAGATGCAACCGGAGGTGCAGGTTTCCCGGATCTCCACCGCGCTGAGCCGGGGTACGATCACTTGCAGGCGAACCCAGATCCAGCGTGCCAGGTTTTCGCTGGTGGGGTTCTCCAGTCCGGGGATGTCGTTCAGGTAGTGGTGATCCAATTGTTCCAGTATCGGCTGGAAGGCCGACTTCAGGTCGCCAAAATCCATCACCCAGCCCGAGGGTTCCTTGGCCTCGCCGCTGACCACGATGCGCACCTGGAAGGAGTGGCCGTGCAGTCGCGCGCATTTGTGGCCGGGCAGTACATTGGGCAGTCGATGGGCTGCCTCGAAGTGAAATTCCTTGAAAATATCCATGTGTTTTTCCGTGGAGTGGCAGCGCAGCGATCGCCGGAAGACCAGCCTCTGCCAGCGTGTGTTTTTGATCGGGCCGGTCAAATTTTACCCTTAAAAACAAGTACTTTTAACAGCGGGAACTTTTTTCGGATTTTTTTTGGCGAAGGTTTGACAGCCCCGGATTAATCTCTATAATGCGCCTTCTCGGTTC
>JBKDZQ010000029.1:0-1969 GCA_047971325.1 Parahaliea sp. | reverse complement strand
CTCTAGTATGCCCTGCGCTATACCCGGCGGCTGCTGCAGACTCCCGTCCCGGGACAGTTGCTGGCCGAGCTGCTCCCCGGGCGGAGTTTCAGCCTGTGGCTCGGGGTTATGGATTTTCTGTTTCTGCGCGCCTTTACCCCCTGCCATTCCTCCAGTCGCCTGCCGTTGACCGGGCTAGCCCACTTTGCACTGTATGTTCGCTCGCACTACCTGAGGATGCCGTTGCGCCTGCTGTTGCCCCACTTGCTGCGCAAGGCGTGGCGGGATGCCTTTCCCGACGGGGAGAATGAGAGTCGGGAGCGGGCAGGGAAAGCCTGATCCGTGGCTGCCCGGGCAGGCTAATATAGGAACTGTATCTCGTTCTGGGCAGATACGCTTGCAAACACAATGCCACTCTGTAAAGCTCTGTCGCCTCGTGGTTTTCAGGGGATAGGCCCGACAAAGGATATGTACGAGCAGATCTTCAATTTCACGGCGGAACCCTTCCGGCTGAGTCCGGACCACCACTTCCGCTATGAGCACGGCGCCTATGCCAAGGCCCGCGCCTATATGGCCTATGCCTACATGCGAGCGGAAGGCTTCGCCATGATCACCGGGCGTCCCGGTACTGGCAAGACCACCCTGATCGGCGACCTGATCGAGAGCCTGGCTGATGAGTCGGTAAAAACCGCCAACCTGGTCTGCACCCAGCTGGAGGCCAACGATCTGTTGAAGATGGTGGCCTACAGCTTTGGTATCAATCCCCAGATCACCGAAAAGGGCGAGCTGCTGCAGCGCCTGACCGAGTTGCTGCATCGCTGGAATCGAGAGGGCCAGAGGGCGCTGCTGATCGTGGATGAGGCCCAGGATCTGCCCATGTCTGCTATGGAGGAGCTGCGGCTGCTCACCAATATCCAGCACAACGGCAACCCCCTGTTGCAGATTTTTCTGCTCGGCCAGCCCGAACTGCGCGAACTGGTGCTGCGTCCCGAAATGGAGCAGGTCCACCAGCGGATCGTTGCCGCCAGCCATCTCAAATCGCTGGAAGAGAGCGAGACCGAGGCCTATATCCGCCATCGCCTGACCCGGGTCGGCTGGCGCGGTGATCCCGCCATCAGCAAGGGTGTGTACCCGTTGATCTACCGTTTCAGCGAAGGGGTGCCGCGCCGCATCAACCTGATTTGCAGCCGCCTGCTGCTGCACTGCGCGGTGGGGCAGCGCCACGAGGTGCGCATCGTTGATGTCAAGGAGGTCATCTCGGAATTGCAGGACGAGAACCTGGCGGCAGGCAAGGGGTTCTCCGACCGGGATTTCAAGGGTCAGGATGAGTATGATGAGCCCCCGCCGCCGGTGCCGAAGCGCCCGGCAGAAGAGTCTACCGTGGCGGCAAGCGCGGCGGACCAGGGCCAGGGCGCCAACCAACCGGTTCCACTGCAGTGCGCGCAAAAAAAAAAGCTGATTCTCACCTAGTTGACCAGGACCCGGCGTGTGCAGGTGCGCCTGACACCGGTGTAACGGACGAGCTCGGGGCTTCGCGGACGGGTTCTGCCAGTGCGTCAGATACAGAGACGGGCGCGATAGAATTGGTATGGCAATTTTCGGCAGAGACAGTGATTGAATTCGGTGTCGATTGTGGTGGGATTCGCGGTCGCCCGCGCCGGCGTCGCACAGCGGGTGTTCTGGTGCTGGTCATTGCCCTGATCGTGATCGGCGGCGGCATGGCGACCCACCGGTCGCTGTTGCCGGAGCAATGGTTGAACCTGCTCGAACGGCTCGGCAGGTAGTCGGGGGTGGAAAACTTCCGGTGATCGAGCCGGCACCGGGAGCTGCCGGAAGTGGGGTGTGGCGGGTCGGGGCTTCGCTGTGATTATTTTCACATTAAACCAACATGATACGAAACAATACATAGGTGCGTGATATGCTCGCGACAATGGAGTGGGGCGCTCACTGCCTCAATTAAGGAGGGATAAATGGCCGTTTTAACCACGAA
>JBKDZQ010000028.1:0-2824 GCA_047971325.1 Parahaliea sp. | reverse complement strand
AACCTGTACCGCCGGGACGGGATTTTCCCGTCCCGGTCCAGCGCATGTATCCGCCGCCACCCTTGGTGTCGGAGCCGGAGGAAATCGCCGTGGCGGTGGCCTATCTCGCCTCCGCCGACGCGCGCGTTGCCAACGGCAGTGCGCTGGCCATTGGCGGTGGCCAGGCCGCCATCTGAGTTTCTCCATATACATCGCCCAGCAGTTGCTGGCGCAGGTCGGCCGGTTGGCGCAGGCGCTTGATGCGCTCGAACAGCAACGCCGCCTGGGGATAATAGCTGCGCAGGTAGATCAACCACTGTTTCAGCGGATTGCCCGCGCAGTGCGCGTCATAGTGGGCCAGGGTGAGGTCAAAAAACGCCAGCAATAGGGCGGTGATGTCGCCCCAGGCCAGTGGCTCCAGCTCCCGTGCCTCCATTCCCGCGCGCACCAGACGTGGCAGGTCTGGGCGGCACAGGGCGCCGCGCCCCAGCATCAGGTCTTGGCAGTGACTGAGTTTGCGACAGCGCCGCGCATCTTCCACACTCCAGATGTCGCCGTTGGCGATTACCGGCAGCGACACCCATGACCGGGCACGGGCGATGTGCTCCCAGTGCGCAGGTGAGCGGTAGCCCTGGCGCTTGGTGCGGGCGTGAATGGTCAGTTCGCTGGCGCCGGCGGCGTCGATAGCTTGCACATTGTCGCGAAACAGCGAGGGATCTTCGTAGCCCAGGCGGATTTTGACGGTGACGGGTGTCGACGCTGGCACCGCCCGGCGCACCGCCGCCACGATGGCGCCAACCCGCTCCGGCTCTCGCAACAGGATGGCGCCACCCTCGGAGCGATTGACGGTTTTAGCCGGACAGCCGAAATTGAGATCGATGCCCACCGCCCCCAGCGCCGCGCCCCGGGCGGCGTTCTCCGCCATCGCCTGCGGCGCGCTGCCCAGCAACTGCAGGTAGACCGGCACCCCCGCAGGAGTGTAGCCACCCTGGGCAAGCTCCGGGCAGATGCGCAGGAACACCCGCGGTGGCAGCAGCCGCTCGCCGACACGCAGAAATTCGGTGACACAGCGGTCCAGCCCGCCCAGGGAAGTGAGCAGATGGCGCAGGGTGTGGTCGATCACCCCCTCCATGGGGGCCAGCATCAATCGCATCGGTAGCAGTGTATTGCGGTGGGTGTCGGGCGCGGGATTATACGCGCTGGCGTGGCGAGAAAGGAGATTCCCGATCTTGCCATTGGTCACGGCGTGCGAACCTGCTTTATGATAGCTGTGTGATTTGCAATAGGCGCCGGGCGCGGGTAGGGAAGCATTGGAGACGGGTATTGGGCAACAGGGGGTGGAACTCATGCTGTATGGCATGGGTACCGTGATTGTGTTCCTCACCCTGCTGGTGGTTGCCACTATCGCCATGTCGCGGCTGGTATCGCGCTACTTCCCGGAGCGCCCGCCGCAGCCGCTTTCGCGTCCGGTCCCCGCCGGGCAGGACCCGCAGCTGCTGGCGGTGATCGCCGCGGCGATTCATCGGCACCGCCGGCGCCCCTGACACCGCCTTTCCCATCCCCTATAACACGAGTTGACGAGGCCAGTTCCCATGGATCAGAACGCACGCCCCCTGGGTATTACCGATGTCGTGCTGCGCGACGCCCACCAGTCGTTGTTCGCCACCCGCATGCGGCTGGAGGACATGCTGCCGATCGCCGCCGAGCTGGATCAGGTGGGCTTCTGGTCGCTGGAGTCCTGGGGCGGGGCCACTTTCGATGCCTGCATCCGCTACCTGGGGGAGGACCCCTGGGAGCGCATCCGCGCGCTGAAAAAGGCCATGCCCAATACCCCCCAGCAGATGCTGTTCCGGGGCCAGAACATTCTCGGTTATCGCCACTACGCCGACGACGTGGTGGAAAAATTCGTGGAGCGGGCGGCGGTCAACGGCGTCGATGTGTTCCGTGTATTCGACGCCATGAACGACATGCGCAATATCGATGTGGCCCTGAAGGCCGTGAGAAAGGCCGGCAAGCATGCCCAGGGCACCATTTCCTACACCCTGAGCCCGGTACACGACATCGACACCTGGGTGGAGCAGGGCAAGCGCATCGTGGACATGGGCGCCGATTCCATTGCCATCAAGGACATGGCCGGCCTGCTGCGACCCTACGAGGGCTTTGAACTGGTGCGGCGGCTGAAGGCGAGCTGCGCCATCCCCATCCACATGCAGTGCCACGCCACCACCGGCCTGTCTACCGCCACCATTCTCAAGTGCGTGGAGGCGGGCATCGACAATGTCGATACCTCCATCTCCTCCATGTCCATGACCTACGGCCACTCACCCACGGAAACCGTGGTCGCCATGCTGCAGGGCACGGAGCGCGACACGGGCCTGGATATCAAGCGGCTGGAATCCATTGCCGCCTACTTTCGCCAGGTGCGCAAGAAGTACGCGAAATTCGAGGGCTCCATGCGCGGGGTGGACTCGCGAATCCTGGTGGCCCAGGTGCCCGGCGGCATGCTCACCAACATGGAAAGCCAGTTGCGGGAGCAGGGCGCCAGCGATCGCCTGGACGAGGTGCTGGAGGAAATTCCCCGGGTGCGCGAGGACCTCGGTTTCATACCCCTGGTCACCCCGACCTCGCAGATCGTCGGCACCCAGGCAGTGCTCAACGTGCTCACCGGCGAGCGTTACAAGTCCATGTCCCGGGAGACCGCCGGTGTGCTTAAGGGCGAGTACGGTGCCACCCCGGCAGCGGTCAACAGCGAGTTGCAGCAACAGGTGCTGGAGGGGGGCGAGGCCATCACCTGCCGCCCGGCGGACCTGCTGCAACCGGAGCTGGACAGCCTGACCAGCGAGTT
>JBKDZQ010000027.1:0-3373 GCA_047971325.1 Parahaliea sp. | reverse complement strand
GAAGCGCCGGTACTGATCGCCCGGGATGCCAGCGGCGATCTCCTGCGAGTGGTGACCACGCGGCCGGTGGTGGTGAACGCGGGCGACTTCGATCTGGTGAAGGGTATCGAGGCGCTGCGGCAGGTGGCGGGTCTGAAGACCATCAGCACCGCTGTGCCGGTGACCTTCAGCCTGGTGTTTAGCGAGGCGCCCGCCCGCTAGCGGTTACCGACGATATAGACGGCGCTGCTCAGTCCGCAGGTTGGATTGAGGTGCGAAACCACCCCGCGTGGCTGTGGTGAAGGGCGCCTGTTAACCCGGCAGGCTTTATCCAGCTGTGCTGTCCTGGACACCTATTGCCCCTCCAAACGCTGGAGCAACTGGCGGTAGGCCGGGTTGTTTGGTTCGCTGGCCTGCAGACGGCGGGCATAGCGCCGCGCCGCCTGCAGCTTGCCCTGTCCGGCGCTATAGTTGACCAGCGCCAGCAGCACCTCCGTATCCTGGGGGGCGTGGCGCAGCAATTTTTCCAGTTCCAGCAGGGCGCGCTCCGGCTGTCCCAGGTCGTGCAGGGCCACCGCATAGACATAGCGCTGGCGGGTGCCCTGGCTCTCCACGGCGGCGGCCCGACCGAGATAGTCCAGGGCCGCTTCACTATTGCCGGCGCGGGTTTCCAGCAGCCCCAGCGCGAACAGCGTGGGTCCGTGCTCCGGTGCCACGGCCAGCGCCTGCTGTAGCTGCTCCCGGGCTTCGCCTTCGCGCTGCTGCACGCGCAGCAGGTCGGCCAGGTTGAGGCGGGCGGAAACCTGCTGTGGATTCAGTGCCAGGGCCTCGCGATAGGCTGCCTCGGCGGCGGGCAAATCGCCGCGATTGCCGAGAAACACTCCCAGCTGCAAATTCATGCCGGGCATGTCGGCGTGCTCCCGGGCGATGGCCCGGTATTCATTGAACAGTGTCTGCAGATCCTGCGCGTCCTGCGAGCGCAACTGCGCCAGTGGCACCGGCGCCAGCGCCTCTGCCACCGCCAGTCGCACCGATGTCACCTCGTCCTTCACCAGCGGCCGCAGCGCCAGGTAGCGCTGCGCTGGCGGCAGGGCGGCCAGGCTGTTGACGGCGCTGGTGCGCAGCAGGGGGCTGGATGACACCAGCAATTGCCGGGCTATCTCCGGAGTCTCGCGGGCACCGGCCTGGCCGATGGCTTCCACCGCGGTGGCGCGCCAGATGGGGGCGGCGGAGCTGTCCTGGGCCAGTTGCGCCAGTCGCGGCACGGCCCGGCTGTCGCCGGCGGCCAGGGCGGCGAAGGCCCGCGCCGGGTGGCTGCCGGTATCCCTGAAGCGCACGCCCCAGTCGCGCAGGGTGTTCAGGGCCCAGTCCGCGCTTTGATCACTGTGGCAGCCATTGCAGGCATTGGGCGTGCCGAGCATCAGGCTGAGATCGGGGCGCGGTACTCGCAGGCTGTGGTCGCGGCGCGGGTCCACCACCATGTAGGTGGTTTCCGGCATGTGGCAGTTGGCGCACTGGGCGCCGCTGGAGCCGGTGGGGTGGTGATGGTGGGCGCTGCTGTCGAAGACCGCTGGCTTGTGACACTGGGCACACACGCCATTGCCCGGCGCGCGGAGCTTCAGGCTGTGGGGCTCGTGGCAGTTACTGCACACCACACCGGCCTGGTACATTTTGCTTTGCAGGAAGGAACCGTAGACATAGTCCTCGTCGCGGATCTGGCCGTCGTGGTAGTACTCCGGAGCGCGCGGCAGGGCCAGGCGGTGGGTGTCCGCCAGGGGGCGGCCGTAGTGGTAGTCGCCGAGGGTGCCGCGGCGGGCGTGGCAGCGCCCGCAGGTGTCCAACTGGGTATCCTTTGCCACCGGGCTGCGGCGCTGGGCGATGTCGCTGCCATTGGCAAAGGCCCACTCACCGCGCTGGGCCAGGCTGATGGGAAAGCCGCCATGGACCGCCTCTCCCAGCCGGCTGGCTAACGCCAGTTCGCTGTGACGCCGGCCGGGGCCGTGGCAGGCCTCGCAGGCCACGTCGATCTCGGCGTAGCGGGTGTCAAAGTGGCGGCTTGCGGCATCGTAGTTCTTGTGCAGGTCGGTGCTGTGGCACTCGGCGCAGCGGGTGTTCCAGTTCTGGTAGGGGCCGGTCCAGTGCAGCGGATCGTCGTGGCGGATGACTTCGTCGGGATAGAGGTGGAACCAGCGCTGGCCGCCGGCGCTGGCGGGGCGGCTGTCCCAGGCGATACTGAGGGCTTGCAGGCGGCCCCGGGACAGGGGAATCAGGTACTGCTGCAGGGGGTAGACGCCGAACACAAAGGGCACCGGAAAGTCCGTCAGCTTGCCGTCCTCGCCATCGGTGCGCACAAAGTACTGGCCGTCGCGCCGGAAAAAGCGCGAGGTCAGGCCGCCGTAACTGAACTCGGCATTATCGAAGTCACCCAGCACCGTGTCGGCGCTGGCCGGCTGCATGGCCAGGTCGTGATCGGAGCCGCGCCAGTCCTCGAATTGTCCGGCGTGGCAGCTCTTGCAGTGCTGGCTGCCGACAAAATCCGGTCCCGGCGCGTCGGCGCCCGCAGCCGGAAGGGAGCAGACCGCAAGGGCCAGCAGCAGTGAGAAAATTCGGCCAGTCACGTCGACACCTGTCTTCGGAAAGGCGCTAGGCTACTCCAGTGCGCGGCGAAACCCAAACGCTGCCGTGTTCGCTGTGGCCGGACTCAGAAAACGCCGGACTGGGCGCTGGCGATGCGGGCCTGGGGCGTCGTTGGCAGGGAGGGCTGGTGTGCCGCAGCCGGTGCGCTGGGCCACAGGCTGCGGGCCAGCTCCGCCGGGCCGCAGGGGCAGCCCGCCACCAGCCACCGGGCCAGTACCTCGTGCACCTTGCAAAAATGCACCTCCGGGGCGCCGGGGGTGTTGGCCAGCCACTGGGCCAGGGTGTCGCTGCACAGGCCCTCGATCACCCGGGCGTAACCCAGTTGCGACAGGGCCAGGGCGTTGGAGAGCTGCTCCATCTGACCGGCCAGGGGCTTGGTCAACACCGGCTTGCGCCATTGCAGGCATTCGCTGATCAGCTCGAAGCCGCTGTTGCAGATCACCCCGCGGCTGGCGGCCAGGTTGGCCTTGAAAGCGCTGATACTGGTGGGGTGGCGTTCAACATTGCCCTGCTGGCCGCGCTCCAGGGCGCTGGCGTACTGGACAAAGCGCTGCCGGGGAAACTGTTGCAGCCAGGCGGTGACCTGCGCCTGGTCCTCGAAGGGCAGGTAGACCAGGATGTGCTCGCCCTGCTCCCGGGGCAGTTCCGGCAGGTCGAGAATCGGCGGCAGCACGTTGCTGGCATAGGGGTGCCAGTGCAGGCCAAGTGGAATATCCACCGGCGCGAAATGGCGCATGATGAAGCGCGACAGCACATT
>JBKDZQ010000026.1:0-6151 GCA_047971325.1 Parahaliea sp. | reverse complement strand
GCGCGGTAACCACAACCTCTTCGATCTGTCCCATCGCCGATTGGGCGCTGGTCGCCACCACCAGGACAAGGCCCGCACTGCGTATCGTGCGAATTGCGGCGACGCTCCGGCGCAGTACGACCGGCCTGTGATTGATATCCAAAACGCTACTCCCATCGTGTAATTATGTAATCGCGTACCATAAGGCGCCGGCGCACAGCACCGTTTTGCTCACAAATTTATTCGACAAGATTGCTTCTATTGTTTCAATAACAGTCTAGGACGCGATTTGTTGCGTTTAAGGCAATCTATAAGGACCACCAATCGGTCAGGCAGGGTACCGCTGGCAATCCAGCAAAAGGGCAGGGCGGTCAGGCACTGCGGCTAATCCTGCGGCAGTTCTGTCGAGGATTTCAAAAAGCTCTCAAGGTTGAGCAACAGGCGGTAGGCCCCCACCGGCAGCTGTCGCCCCACGCGGGTGATCAGGCTGGTCCTGGTGGAATTCAGGATCGCGCTGTCGATATCGAGGGCACGCAAGGTGCCAAGGCGCAATTCCTCGCGCACCACCAGCTCCGGGAGAATGGAAATGCCGCGGCCGGACTTGACGAAGTCCACCAGCAGGGCGAGCGAATTGGTCTCCAGTGAGGCTTCGAGAAAGGCCCCATCTTCATGCTCGGCCGCGTGTATGAACTGTCGTATCCGATAACCCTCTTCGGGCAGGGCGATACTCTCCGACTCGATATCGTGGAAACCGACCCGCTGCCGACAGCTGAGCGCGTGACTGCGGTTGACGATCACCTTCAGTGGCTGCGCAATCACCAGGCGCACACTCACCTTGGGCTCGCGGGGGATGTCGAAGATCAGGCCCATGTGCGCCTCGTCCTCGCGCACCCGCTCCACCACGCGAATCGTGTTACCCCCCATCACCCGCACCTCCATACCGGGGTAGCGCTCCATGAAAACAACCAGCAGATCGCTGAACGGCTGCGTGACAAAGGCTACGCCCACCGCCAGAGAGATGTTGCCGGTGCGGATACTGTTCATTTCCTTCAATCGCGACAGGAAAACCTCATCCTGCGACAGATTATCCCGGTAGTACTGGCAGGCCGCCTCCCCCGCCTCCGTCAGACGGATGCGCCGGCGCCCTTTCTCGATCAGCGCCAGCCCCAGCTCCTGCTCCAGTTCAGAAATCTGGCGACTGACCGAGGACGTGGCCACATCGAGCTTCTCGCTGGCGGCACGCATGGTGCCAAGCTGGGCCGACTCAAACAGGTAGCGCAGGCGCACATCACTGGGCATAAACCTGGCCCTCCGGGTGGATGGTAAAATAGTGCTCTGCCCCTGCAAGCCGGCAGTGCTCAGGCACTACAGTTTGCTTTTCAGGCAACAAAAATCGCACTATATTGTTATTGAATCATAACTACAATCTTTTACCGTGGCGAAGTATCAGGCAGCCGGCCTCTTTTTTCGGCTGGCGGAGACACAGCGCCCACCACTTCGGGCTGTCAGCGGTCGACAGCCGCGAAACACTGGGCGTCCATCGGCAAATAACCCTGGGCTGGAGATCCCGCATGGATCGCAATTCGGTTGACTGGCGCGGCTATATCCCCGCACTGACCACCCCCTTTGGCGCCAACGGCGCATTTGACGTCGACTCAACCCGGCAACTGCATCGCTGGGTCTACAGGAACGGCGCCCATGGCTTCATCATCCTGGGCACCCAGGGCGAGTGGTTCAGCATGAGCACTGGGGAAAAACACACCCTGATGCGCGTTGCCGGAGAGCAACTGGCGGGCAAGCTGACCCTGATTGCGGGTTGCAACGCCTATACGGCAGGGGAGGCGCTGCAGAACATCGAGGTGGCCCGGGACGCCGGCATGGACGGTGTGTTGCTGACGGCGCCACCCTATATAATGCCCACCGAAGAGGAAATCTATGGCTTCTTCAAGGACGTCAGCGACGGCAGTGCCCTGCCCATTTGTGTCTACAACTGGCCCCCCGGCACCCATATCGACCTGTCGCTGCCCCTGCTGACCCGGCTCGCCGATCTGGACAAGGTGGTGGCTATCAAAAACTCGACGCCCAATCTGCGGCACTTTATGGATGTATTCTTCGCCCTGAAGGACAAAGTGAGAGTGTTCGGCATTCCCATGAACGATCTGGGCATTTCCCTGTTACAGCATCACGGGGCCGACGGTACCATGGGCGCGGGAGCGGTCCTGGGTGCGGACCAGCCCGATTTTTTCAACGCCATCTGGGCCGGCGACCCCGAGCGCGCCAGCCAACTCGGACAACGCGACAGCACGGTGATGCGGGACTGGTTCACCCCTGATCTCACCGGTCGCTTCGGCTCGGCCCAGGCGATTTTCAAGGAGGCGCTGAACCAGCTCGGGCAGCCCGGAGGTTACCCCAGACGACCGATTCTGCCGCTGGACGACACCGGCAAAGCCCTGGTCCGCGCCACACTCGACAAGCTGGGCCTGCTCCGCGGCTGATGCGCTGCGACGCCCTGGTGATCGGCGGTGGGCTGGCGGGCTGCGCCACTGCCTGTTATCTCGCTGCCGCGGGATTGTCGGTGGCGCTGCTGGAGCGCGGCGAAATCAACCGGGGCGCCTCCGGCCAGAATGCCGGCTCCCTCCACTTTCAACTTGAACACCGCCTGATCCACCATGCCGATGTGCTGGGAGAAGAGCTGCGGCACTATGTCGCCCTGACCCGCGTCGCCATCAATCACTGGCGTGGCATCGAAGCCGAGCTGGGCAGCGATCTGGAACTGGCAATGCACGGCGGACTGATGCTCGCCGAAAGCGACGAGGACATCGCCCTGCTCGAGCGCAAGGCCGGCATCGAACTCGCACAAGGACTCGAAGTACAACTGCTGGACGCTGCCGAGACCCGGGCACTGGCGCCCTACCTCAGCAACAAAGTCCGCGCCGCGCTGTACTGCCCCCACGAAGGCCACTGCAACCCTCGCCTGCTGACCCCCGCCTATGCGCGCCGCGCCCGGCAACTCGGCGTGGAGATTGTCACCCACTGCCAGGTTACCGGCACCCGTCGCGAGGGCAGTCTGTGGCGGGTCCGGGGGAAACATATCAATGGCACAGCGCACCAATGGCAGGCGGATGTGCTGGTCAATGCGGCCGGCGCCTGGACCATGGATATCGGCCGCATGGCCAACCTGCACCTGCCTGTGTTTCCGGTGGGCCTGCTGATGAACGCAACCGAGAAAGTGGCACCTTTTATTCACCACCTGATCCAGCATGTCGGGCGCCGGCTGTCCATGAAGCAGGTCGAAGACGGCAATGTGCTCATTGGAGGCGGCTGGTCGGCACGATTGCCACAACAGGACGGACAGTGGCAAGCAGGCCGCCCGCTGGTGGACATGGCCTCCCTGCGCGACAACCTGCGCACGGCGCTGGCGGTGATTCCCGGCATCGAGCCCCTGAAGGTCCTGCGCAGCTGGACCGGTACCACGGGCATCACCCCCGACCAGCTACCGCTGGTTGGCGCAGTCTCGCGGGCACCGGGCTACTACGTGGCCGCAGGCGGTTCCGGCTTCACTTACGGTCCCACATACGCGCGACTACTGTCGGAGCTGATTGTCCGGGGCAGTGCTTCTCATTCACTGGCGCCCTATTCGCCAGACCGTTTTGCACACATGAATATGTTTATGGGTTGACCATGGTCAGGCGCATCGAACAGGACGTTGAACGCGGCCAGCCAATAGTGATGACCGTGGATGGCGAACGCGTCATCGCCCACGACGGCGAGACCATCGCCAGCGTCCTTCTGCTACTGGAGCGAAGCGCTTTCTACCAGACCCGCAACAGGCTGCCACGGGGCCCCTTTTGCAACATGGGCAGCTGCTTCGAGTGCCGGGTGCATGTCGATGGACGCGGCTGGGTACTAGCCTGCATGAGCCCCGTCGAAACCGGCATGGTGGTGCGAACCGGCGAGCGCCTGCCCCGTATCGAGATAGCCCACTATGCGAGCTGACCTGGTTATTGTCGGCGCCGGACCAGCCGGCATGGCGGCCGCACAGGTCGCGGCCGGGTACGGTCTCAGGGTAACAGTGATTGACGAACAGGCCCGTGCCGGCGGACAGCTACTGAGGCAGCCACCCGCCACCTTTCAGGTGGACCGCTGGCTGACCCACCGCATCTATCGCCCACAGCAGCGGCTGCTGCGAGCGTGCCCGCGGCTGGAAAATGTGCAGTGGCAGCATGGGACAACGGTTCTTGGCACCGATATCGCCCCCGATGGCATCCGGCTGTACCTGAACGGGCCGGGAGGCGTGAGCAAACTGGCGGCCAAGCGCCTGCTACTGGCCACCGGTTGCCACGACATGCCGGTGAGTTTCCCGGGCAGCACCCTGCCGGGTGTGATGGCCACCGGAGGCATACAGGCTTTCATCAAAAGCCAGCACATTGTGCCCGGAGAGCGTTTCGTATTCAGCGGTAGCCACCCCTTGCAGCTGGTTGTTGCCGACCAGGTACTGCGGGCCGGAGGCGACGTCGCCGCAGTGCTGTTCTCCCAGCCCCGCGCAATCTTCAGGCAGCTCCTGCGCCAGGGCCTGACGATACTCCGCCACCCGCAAAAAATGCTGTATTTCAGCCACATCTGTGCACACCTGCTGCGCCTGGGTGTCCCGATTCACTTCGGGCAGGTTGTCAGCAGCGCCCGGGGCGATAGCTGCCTGCGGCAAGTCAGTATCTCCAGTAGCGAGGATCTGCGGCAGCTCGACACCGTGGCCTGCGACCGCCTTGGTATCGGTTTTGGCTTTCTCGCCAACAGCCAGCTGGCCAGTCAGCTCGGTGCGCGCTGTCAGTGGTCCGATACCGCGGGAGGCTGGCTGGCCTGTGCCGATAGCTGGATGCGCAGTTCAATACCGCGGGTTTATGTGGCGGGAGAAATCACCGGCATCGGCGGCGCCGATGTCTCCCAGCGAGAAGGAGTGCTTGCCGGGCTCGCAGTCGCCATGGATGCCGACAGCCTGGCGCCCGACCTTGCCAAGCGACACGCCAGCCGACCGCGCCGTGAACTGCGCGCGCTGTACGGTTTTGCAACGCTGCTCAGCACACTGTCACACCCTGGCCAACCCCTGCTGAGCGCATTGATGACGCCCGAAAGCATCCTGTGCAAATGTGAGGAGGTCAGTGCCGGCGAGGCACTTGCAGTGCTGAAAGACAACCCTTTCACCGCCGATCTCAACGCGCTGAAACTGCAATCGCGCTGCGGCATGGGCCTGTGCCAGGGCCGCTACTGCCAGTACCAGTTGCGCACGCTGCTGGCACTACAGCGGGACGCTGTGACCTTCGCCGGAGAGGGGTTCCAGTCGCGCTTTCCAGTCAAGCCGGTGTCCATCGGGGCGCTGGCCGCGATGCCTGCTGCCGATGACCGGCAATGTAAGAAATAGACAGGTTTCTAGTATGTTTATTCTAACTTTCTTGCGTATTGTGGCTGCGAGTGGATGAGTTCCCCACATCCTGAATATCGAACCTTCGAATCAGAGGAGATGACACCATGGCCGACGAACAAACTGTTGTAGATGCTGTAGCCGCCGCTGCCACCCCGAAGCGCAAGACTGCCGCCCGCAGGACCGGCGCGCGTAAAACCACTGCCCGCAAGGCTCCGGCCCAGCGCAAATCCACCGTGCGCAAGGCGAGCCGCAAAATCGAAAACGCCGAGAAGTCCGCGGCCAAATTCGCCGACCGCGCCCAGGAAGCCAGCCGTCGCGCCTTCCTGGCCAGCCTTGGCTTCTACGGCAAGGCCTTCGACCAGGTGCAGGAGCAGTTCCAGAACCTGCAGGACCAGATGGAAGACCGTCGTCACAAGGCTGCTGACCTGTACGACGAACTGGTCAAGCGCGGTGAGAAAGTGGAAGCCGACGCCCGCGATGCCATCGAAGACATCGAGCTGCCTTCTCTGAACAGCCTGACCGACCGCAAGGCCCTGGAAGCCAAACTGGAAAAAGCCCGCGCCCGCTTTGAAGAACTGAAAGGTTCCTTCACCTTCAAAAGCGCTGCCTGAGGCGAGCGACATACCCATCTCTGTACACCAGGGATATTTTCGGGGGCCGTAAGGCCCCCTTTTTTTATCCGTCGCCAGGAGTCCGGTGGCAGATACCTTGTCCCTACCCGCCTGCGCCATTCCCCCACACAGCCTTCCCCAC
>JBKDZQ010000025.1:0-5068 GCA_047971325.1 Parahaliea sp. | reverse complement strand
CGCGCGTGTGCCGGCGTGTCAGGAGGGATGCCGCCGAAAAGAGTCCCGCGCCGCCGCCATGACCTTCCCGGACAGCATCAGCGTCGCCACCATGGTGGGAATGGCCATCAGGCCGTAGGAGCCGGAGATCACGTTGAACACCACGTCGATGCTGACGGTGGCGCCGACAATCACCGTGCCGACAAAGACCCAGCGGTAGTGGTTCTGCAGTTCGGCGCCGAACAGGAAGCCGGAGCACTTGGCGCCGTAGTACCACATGGTGAACATGGTGGTGGTGGCGAGAATCAGGGTGACGGCAAACAGCGCGGCCACTCCCAGGGTGCCAAAGTCCCGGCTGATGGCGTTGGCGGTGAGGTTGATGCCCGACAGGCCCTGGGGGTCCTGCCAGGTGCCTGCCAGCAGGATCACCAGTGCCGTGCAGGTGCACACGATCAGGGTGTCCGCCACCGGGCCGAGCATGGCCACCAGGCCCTCGCGCACCGGCTCGCTGGTGCGGGCGGCGCTGTGAGCCATGACCTCGGTGCCGACCCCCGCCTCGTTGGAGAAGGTGCCGCGGCTGATGCCGATCAGTACCACGCCCAGCAGCCCGCCGGCCACCGACTGGGGGTTGAAGGCATCGCGGAAAATGGTGGCGAACAGGGCCGGCACCTCGCCGGCGTGCAGGGCCAGCAATACCAGCGTCATGCCCAGGTAGACCACCACCATGCCCGGCAACAGCGCCACCGCCACCCGGGCGACGCGCTGCAGGCCGCCAAAAATCACCGCGCCCACCAGCACGGCCAGAGCGCAGCCGATGCCGAAGCCGGCCAGGGTCGGGTTGGCGTCGGGAAACAGCTGTTGGCGCACCAGGGCGGTGAGCTGGTTGGCCTGGAACAGGGGCAGGGTGCCCACCAGGCCGGCCACCGAAAACAGGATGGCCAGCGGGTAGAAGCCTTTCGGCAGGGCCTCGCGGATGATGTACATGGGCCCGCCCTGCAGTTGTCCGAGGCTGTCCCGGCCACGGTACATCACCCCCAGGGTGCAGGTGAAAAACTTGGTGGCCACGCCCACCAGCGCCGACACCCACATCCAGAACACGGCGCCGGGGCCGCCGGCGACGATGGCCAGCGCCACGCCGGAAATGTTGCCAAGGCCCATGGTGCCCGACAGCGCCGCCGCCAGCGCCTGTCCATGGCTGAGTTCGCCGGGTTCTCCCGGGGTATCGTGACGACCGAGCATGATGCCCAGCGCATGACCGAAGTGGCGGTAGGGCAGCAAGCGCGAGCGCAGGGCGAAGAAAATACCACCCCCCAGCAACAGCATCACCAGTGGTGTGCTCCACACGGCATCGGCAAAGCGGGCGGCGAGTTCCTGCAGGGTATCCATTGAATCGTCCCCGGTGACAATGGGTAGCGGCGGCCGAGCGCAGCAAAGGGCGGCAGCTTAACACAGGGCCGGAAGGCGGCGCGGGCTGCTACACTGAGCCCATGAATCCGCGTCCCGTGGCCCTGTGGGCAGCCCTGCTGCCCTTTCTCGGCATACACCTCAGCTACCTGGTAGCCGCCAGCCATGGGGCGGTGGACTGGTGCCTGCCCTATGTCGATAGCTGCACCTCCATCAGCGCCACCGGCCGCCAGCCCCCCGCCAGCTACCTGTTTCGCGCCACCCTGCTGCCCGCGGCGGCGGTGTTGTTTGCCTACTGGTGGCTGAACCACGCCTGGCTGGGCGTGCTGCTGCCGTGCTCGCGCGCCCGGCACTGGATGCTGGGCCTGGCCCTGGTCGCCAGCCTGGGTCTGGTGGCCTACGTCAGCGTGCTGGGGGAGGCGGGGGAGCACTGGCGGCGGCAGCGCCGCATCGGTGTGGTGCTGTTTTTCTCCTTCAGCTACCTGTGCCAGTTGCTGCTGGTGGCGCAACTGCGGCGCGCCGGGCCGCTGGCGCCGGGCCTGCGCCGGCTGGTCGACAGCATGCTGGCGGTCTGCGTGCTGCTGTTGCTGCTGGGTTTGGCGACGGTGGCCTGGGATGCCTGGGATGAAAGAAGCTACAAGGCGGTGGAAGACGCCTTCGAGTGGAACCTCAGCCTGCTGCTGCAGGCCAATGTGCTGCTGGGCTATTTCCTCTGGCGCTGTGTGGGCTGGGAACTGGGGGTGAGGGTCGGGCCGCGCGGGCGCGGCGGCGAGCAAAGCTTTACGCACTCCGCTCCGGGCGCCGATAATTCCTCCACCCGCCCTGAGAACCACGAGCCCCGACATGACCACTGAGCCCGCCCCCGGCCTGGCCGATATCCAGGCCGCCGCCGCGCGCATCGCCGGCTTTATTCACCGCACACCGGTGTACACCAGCACCGGGCTGGACGAGCTTTGCCGGGCCGTGGTGGTGTTCAAGTGCGAGAACCTGCAGAAGGCCGGCGCCTTCAAGGCGCGCGGCGCCAGCAATGCCGTGCTCAGCCTCGATGAGACCAGCGCCGCCCGCGGCGTCGCCACCCACTCCTCCGGCAACCACGGCGCCGCCCTGGCCATGGCGGCCCGGCGCCGGGGCATTCCCGCGCATGTGGTCATGCCGGCCAACGCGCCAAAGGTAAAGAAGGAGGCGGTGGCGGGCTACGGCGCCTATATCGTCGAGTGCGAACCCACCCTGGCGGCGCGGGAGGACACGCTGGCGCGGCTGGTGGCGACAACCGGCGCCCACCTCGTCCACCCCTACGACGACATGCGCATCATCGCCGGCCAGGGCACGGTGGCGCTGGAGCTGCTGGAGCAGGCGCCGGGGCTGGATGTGGTGGTGGTGCCGGTGGGCGGCGGCGGCCTGCTGGCGGGGGTGGCGAGTGCGGTGAAGGCGCTCGACCCGCGCATCGAGGTGGTGGCGGCGGAGCCGGCGGGAGCCGACGACGCCTTTCGCTCCTTGGGTCTGGGCGAGCGGCAGCCGCAGACCGACCCCCTGACCATCGCCGACGGCCTGCGCACTGCCCTGGGCGAGCGCAATTTCCCGATTATCCAGCGCTGCGTGGATACCATCCTTACCGTGGAGGAGGCAACCATCGTCAGCGCCATGCGCCTGCAGTGGACGCGTCTCAAGACCCTGGTGGAACCCTCCGGCGCGGTCAGCTTCGCCGCCCTGCTGGAGCACCCGGAGCGCTTTCGCCAGCGACGCGTGGGGGTGGTGATCAGCGGCGGCAATATCGACCTGGACCACTTGCCCTGGTGAAACGCGCTTACCGCTACACCACTGGCCAGTGGGGTCAGCATTGCGGTGCCGGCCGGGAGCTGCCTGGCTGGCATGGCCTTGCTCTGCTGGTGCTGTTGTTGCTGACCGGCTGCAGTAGCACTGCCTTCGTCTACAATCGCCTCGATTTCCTGGTGCCCTGGTATCTGGACGATTATGTGGAGCTGGATCGCGAGCAGGAGCAGGCGCTGGATGCCCTGTTGCAGCCCTTCCTGGCCTGGCACCGCTATCGGGAGCTGCCCCGCTACATCGCCCTGCTCGACGAGGGCGAGGCGATGCTGGCTGACGGCCTGAGCCTGGCCGAGATCCAGGCCGTTACCCGCGAAATGGAGTTGGCGGGCGATCGCATCCAGACCCGCTCCCTGGACTGGCTGCTGGCCATCGGCGCCCGGCTCAGCGAGACACAGGTGCGGGAATTCATCGCCGCCCTGGATGAACAGCAGCAGGAACTGGAAGACAAATACCTTGGCCGCGACCTGGAGGAATACCGCGAGGACGACTACGATCGTTTTGTCGACCTCAGCCAGGATTACCTGGGCCGGCTTGATCGCGAGCAGCGCGGCGCCCTGCGCGTGGCCATCGCCGGCCTTGAGCGCTCGGACCGGCTGTGGCTGGACGAACGCCGGGCCTGGACCCGGCGCCTGGAAACACTGCTGCAGCGCCAGCCCGGCTGGCAGGAGGATATCCGCCGGGCACTGGCGGAACGCTGGTACAGTGCCAGCGCCGAGTACCGGCGCATGTACGAGCACAACACCCTCGTGATGCAGCAGGCCATCGTCGAACTGGTGAACAGTCGCAGCGACCGGCAGGACCTGCGCCTGCACGAGAAAGCTGCCCGCCTGCGCAATGATCTCGCGACACTGAGCCGGCAGGGGCTGGAGTCAGGCGCGAACCCACCGGGCGCGGCGGTTGTCCCGTGACCCACTGCAACCACCCCAAGGAGAATGACAATGCCCAAAAAAACGCAGCGAGTGGAAACCAGCGTGGCCCTGGTGACAGGGGCCTCGGCCGGTATCGGTGTGGAACTGGCCCGTGTCTTTGCCGAGCACGGGCACGACCTGATTCTGGTGGCGCGCCGCCTCGACCGGCTGGATGCGCTGGCGCAGGAGCTTGCGGCGAAGCACGGCATCGCCACCATCTCCCTGGCCGCCGACCTCGCCGAGCCCGACAGCTGCGAGCAGTTGTGTCGCGCCATCGACGAAGCCGGTATCCAGGTGGATGTCCTGGTGAACAACGCCGGCGTCCTCTATGAAGGCCCCTTCCAGGACAGCGAGCTCGAAGACAATCTGCAGCTCCTGCGCATCAACGTAATGGCGCTCACCGAACTGACCCAGCGCCTGCTGCCGGGCATGCTCGGGCGCCGCTGTGGGCGTATCCTCAACGTCGCCTCCACCTCGGCCTTCCAGCCCATACCCGGGCTCGCCACCTACGCCGCCAGCAAGGCCTATGTGCTGTCCCTGAGCGAGGCCCTGTCTTCTGAGCTCAAGGGCAGTGGCGTGACCGTCACCACGCTGTGCCCCGGTTTCACCGCAACCGACATGATCGTGCGGGAGGATGGCGGCACTATGAAAGTGCCGCTGGTCAGGGTCATGACGGCGCGGGAGGTGGCGCAGGAAGGCTACGATGCCTGCGTTGCCGGCAAGCCGCTGTGGATCAATGGCCTGGGCAATCGCACCCTGGTGGAAATGGGGCGTCTGCAGCCGCGCTGGCTGCTGCGGCTGCTGCGGGAGTCCTCGCTGTTCAAGGGCTTCTAGGAGCCTGTCGGACTTAAGACTGTTCTGCTGCGGCAAAGCCGGATTTGGCCCTTTTTGACGCAATTTCTCGTTAAATAGAACCACTATTCGCCTCAAAATTGCGTCAAAA
Source organism: Parahaliea sp. (assembly GCA_047971325.1). Classification (GTDB taxonomy): domain Bacteria; phylum Pseudomonadota; class Gammaproteobacteria; order Pseudomonadales; family Halieaceae; genus Parahaliea. The sequence goes on along the minus strand of JBKDZQ010000025.1, from coordinate 7 downwards.
AGGACTC
>JBKDZQ010000024.1:0-2494 GCA_047971325.1 Parahaliea sp. | reverse complement strand
CCATGTCACCGCCAATGACTGGGGCAGCCTCGGTTATGGCTTTGGCAACGCCTATGCGAAGGAAAACTACTGTGTGGTGATGCGGGAGTTCGAGCGCGCGGCGGGCCGGTCCCGGTCCAATGAAAACGAAGATGGCCTCATGCTGGTCTACAACACTGCGGACATTATCCAGCAGCACTTTGTGGAGGGTCAGCCACAACGGGTTGTGGACCTCGCCACCGGCTATGCCGCCGGGCTCAACCGCTACCTGGCCGAGACCGGTGCCGATACCCTGCGCGCGGGAGAGCAAGACTGCCCGGCGCGCGAGGTCGACGTGATTGATGTCGGACGCCTGATGCACCGGTCGGTACTGCGGGCCAGCTCAGTGGCACTGGCGGAATTTATGAATTTTGACATGCTCGTCACTGAAAATGAGCAGGTACCGACAGAACCGGCAACACTGATTGCCGATCACAGTGCCGCGCGCCCCACCGCGGCAGATGAGGCTTCCCCGGCCACTCCGCGGAAACTGTCGGATCACGCCTTGCTGGCATCCCTGGATCCGGAGCGTATCCACGCGGGCCTGGCGCCCCCGCCACCCGAGACCATGGGCAGCAACGCCTACGCTATCGGCGCCGAAGCGGCCCAGGGCGAGCGGGGCCTGCTGCTGGGCAACCCTCACTTTCCCTGGCATGGCAACCTGCGCTGGTTCATGGTGCACCTGACCATGGGCGATGAATACGACGTGATGGGCGCCACGCTGGCGGGCATTCCCATTATCACCATCGGCTTCAACAAGGACCTGGCCTGGTCCCACACCGTCAGCACCGGCCAGCGCTTTACCCTCTACGAACTAACCCTGGACCCGGCTGATCGCACTCGCTACCTCTACGATGGCGAATACCGTGACATTGAAGAACTAAGAGGCGCCAGGAATCCCGACAACATCGTCTCTACCGAAATTTATTCAACCCCGGCATCCCACTACGGCCCCATTCTCTCGCTGGGCGATCTGTCCCCGGCACTCGGTGGCTGGCCCAATCAGGCCGGCACTGCCATTGTTTACCGCGACGCCAACCTGTACAACATGCGCGGCCTGGAGCAATGGATACGCATGGGGCAGGCCAGCAACCTGGGTGAATTCAAGGAGGCCCTGAAACTGGTCGGCCTGCCCTGGGTCAACACCATCGCCGCGGACCGCTACGGCGATGCCTTCTACGGCGATATTTCCGTGGTTCCCCATGTCACCGCCGCCCAGCTCAGCGGCGGCTGTGTCACCAGCGTGGTGCAGCAGCAGCTGACCGGGATGGGCTACTTCACACTCGATGGCAGCAAGTCGGCGTGCGGATGGGGCAGTGACGAAGGTAGCGCGGAGGGCATTTTCGGCTACAACAGCCTGCCCAAGCTGGAGACCCGGGACTACGCCGCCAACGCCAACGACAGCTACTGGCTGGCCAATCCTCGCCAGCTGCTGACGGGCTACTCACCGCTCATCGGCCGGGAGCAGATAGCCCAGAGCCTGCGCACCCGCCAGACCTTTCACCAGGCGGAGCAGCGCCGGGCAGGCAACGATGACCTGGGCAGCGCCGGTTTCAATATCGACAATATCCGCAAACTGATGTACTCCGCCAGCAACTACACCGCCGAGCTGGTGGTGAACAGCCTGGTCAGCCTCTGCCGGAATGTCGACAACTGGAGCGACTACGGCGCGAACAGCACCACCGGGGCGCTCACGGATCAAGCCTGTGAAATACTCGCCAACTGGGACCAGGCCTATCGCATCGACAGCGTGGGCAGCCATATTTTCCATGAATTCTGGCGGGCCTTCGACGGCACCGACAAGCAGTGGGCCATGCCCTTTAGTATGAGCGACGCCGTCAACACCCCGCGGGAGTTGAATGTGGGCGATGCCAGCGTGGCCGACGCCGCCCTGAAGGCACTGGTCAGCGCGGTCACCCGCCTGAACGAGGCCAGCATTGCCCTGGATGCGCCCTGGGGCGAGGTTCAGTTCGACGAGAAAAACGGTGTCCGCTACGGCATCCATGGCGGCTCGGGCCGCTTCATGTTCAGCGCCATCCAGTCCGACCTGGTGGCCGGCAAGGGCTACGCCAACATCACCACCGGCAACAGCTATATTCAGGCGGTGACCTGGGATGATACCCACTGCCCCGTGGCCTACGGCACGCTCACCTACTCCCAGTCCACCAATCCGGCATCCGCTCACTATGCGGACGCCACCGAACTCTATTCCAAGGGCGGCTGGATCGACCTGCCCTTCTGCTCCCATGAGCAGGACACCCAGGAACTGTCGCGCATCACGCTGGAAAACTGAGGTGGCGCCCGGGCAGGCAACTGCCCGGCATTTCATGTCAATCGTGCAGGAATGCCGGTGCGGCGAAGTTGAAAAAGGCGGTGGCTGTGCATGAACGTTTCCATGGCCAGCCGACCCCGGGCCCCGGCCACACTTACGATCACGCGGTTCATGCTGCTCCCAGGAGGGCCGGCCCGCACGGGA
>JBKDZQ010000023.1:0-3143 GCA_047971325.1 Parahaliea sp. | reverse complement strand
GGTCAATGCATGGCAACAACGACGCAATGCCGAACAGCGTGGCATCGAGTGGACGTTCACTCGTCAGGACGCGGATGTCAAGATGGCTCGCCATTATGTTTCGTAATTAACAGGTTTCTGCACTAGCAGTCTGCCAAGAGGAGATTTTGCCCGAATCGCGTTCAAGTCGGGGACACCCTAGATTCGCTGTAACTTATTGTGATCAATGGAAAAATTCCGTTTTATTGAAGTTTTAACCGGACAGTAGTGGAATCTGCTATAGATTCGGCGGCATTCTCGGCGGATGTAAACAGATACCTCTGTCGATATTCGCTGGGCGCGAGGCCTGTCCAGGCCTTAAAGGCCCGCCGGAAGTTGCTGTGGTCGGAGTAGTTCAGCAGGTTGGCGATGTCGTCTACCCGCATGTGCGACGAGGCGAGGTAGTTGCAGGCCAGCTGCTTGCGCACGTCGTCCAGGATGTACTGGAATGAAGTGCCGTATCGCCGCAGCCGGTTGCGCAATGTACGTGAGGTGATGCTCAGCCGCTCCGACACGGTTTCCGCGTCGGGGAAGTCGTTGCCGTTCAGTAACAGCAGATAACGGACCTGGGTAACAAAGTCCGGCTCGTGCACCTGCCGTGCCAGCTGGTCCTTGCAGATCTGCTGCGCCAGTTTGGCGTTGAAGGCATTGGCCCGGGATACGCTCTGCTGAAGGAAGCTGGCGTCAAAAACTAGCTGATTGCGGGAGGCTTCAAAGTACACCGGGCACTGGAAGTGCTGTTGGTACAGGCGGTAGTAGTCCGGGCGGTCGTAGGTCAGGTTTACCTGCAAGAGTGGTATGGGTTGTTCCGCCAGCATTTCCAGCGCCACCTTGGTGGCCGACAGGTGCTCCTCCAGGATCAGTGGTAGGGCGTCGTGCAGGGGCCTGATCGGGCTCATGTCCAGGATCGCCAGTTCCTCGGTGCGGGTGAACACAACATCCACCATGCTGGCCGCTGTCTGGTGGTAGCGCAGGATGGCCTGGATGACCTGCTCGATGGTGGTACAGCTGAGCATGGCGTAGCCCAGGGCGCCCCAGTCCGAGGGGGACTCCCGGCTGCCGATATTCAGCCCCAGCCCGGGGGTGGTGGTCAGCCGGGCGGCGTTGGCCATGAAGGCTGCCACCTGGTCGAAGGTGAGCAGGGAGTCGTTACTCTGGATATCCCGCAGCGAGATGCCGGTACCGCGTAACAGGGCCACCTCGCTGACCTTCTGGGACAGCAATTTGTTGCGTATCAACAGCACATTGATGGCCGGGACCATCCACACGTGGTCCGGGTGTTGCGCCGGATTTCTCCCCCTCAATCGATCCTGTGTCATGTTCAATCCAGCCTTTAATTGCGCTCGTTTGGCGCGAACTTTCCGAATATAACCCCTGTGCTTTCCGAAATCGACACCTGAAATAGGAAAAGCGGCGCTACGCTTTTCCCACGGTTTCAATGCACTCATCCACAATAAGTTTAATTCACGAGGGAATTGTCATGAAGGAACTGTCCAGAAAGCCGCTCGTCGTCGTGCTTCCCCTGCTGTTCGCCAGCTCGCTGGTGCAGGCGCAATTGCTGGAAGAGGTGATCGTCACCGCCCAGAAACGGGAGCAGAACGCCCAGGACCTGGCGATGTCGGTCAGCGCCTTCTCCGGTGACGCGGTACAGAAACTGGGTATCGACAACAGCGAAGAACTGGTCGCCCACACCGTCAACTTCAATGTCACTTCATCGGTGGGTGAGGGTTCCCGCCCCGCCTACTTCATGCGCGGCGTGGGCCTGAATGATTTCAACACCAATAACGTCGGCCCGGTGGGCGTGTACCTCGACGAGGTCTACCTGAGCAGCATCGCCTCGCAGATGGTGCCGCTGTTTGACGTCGGCCGGGTGGAAATCCTGCGCGGGCCCCAGGGCACCCTGTTCGGCCGCAATACAAGCGCCGGCGCGGTGAGTTTTTATTCCGCCGAGCCCACCGAGGAATTTGAGGGTTACGTCAACGCAGGCGTGGGCAACTTCGGCGCGCGCAAACTTGAGGGGGCCGTGGGCGGCGCCATCAGCGACTCCGCCCGGGTGCGCCTGTCCGCGGTGAAGGTGGACTCCGACGGCTACATCGACAACGAGGCCGGCCCGGGGCAGGAAGGGGCCCGGGACATCTTGGCCTGGCGCGGGCAACTGACCTGGGACGCCAGCGAAAACTTCGATATGTTGCTTAACATTCACGGCGGCAGCGACCAGTCCGAGGCCAGCGGCTACCAGCACTTGGGCACTCTCGACCCGGTCACCTTCGGCCCCTGCTCGCCGAGGCAGATCGCCGGCAATGGCTGTGTTGACGCGGTGGGCTATCGCGACACCACCAACGACTTCTACAAGGGTGAATACGACTTCGATCGCGACACCGACTCTGACACCCTGGGCGGGCTGATAAAGCTCAACTGGGTCCTGGGTGATATCACCCTGACGTCGATCACCGGCTACGACGAAATAGACCAGATCTATTTCGAGGACGCTGACGCCGGCCCCGTGAGCATGGCCCACGTGACCTATGGCGTGGAGGCTGAAACAGTTTCCCAGGAACTGCGCGCCGTCGGTTCCACCGACAAGGTGCACTGGATACTTGGCGCCTACTATATGTCCCAGGACCTGAAGCAGAACCAGAGTGCCGACCTGCTGCGGGTGCTGCGCCCGGATTTCGGTTTCGACCCCGACAACTTCGTGTTCTTCAGCCGCCATAAGACCGACCAGGAGACCGAGTCCTACGCTCTGTTCGGTCAGGTGGAGTACCAGCTTACCGAACGCCTGACAGGTACCGCCGGCCTGCGCTGGACCACCGACAAGGGCGATTTCGGCTACAACATGGCACTGGAGGAGCCGGACTTCACCATACCGGTATTCGAGCAGAGCGCCGACCTTGACGACGAAGACCTGAGCTGGCGCTTTGCCATCGACTACCAGATCAACGACGAGGTGCGCACCTACGCTAGCGTCACCAAGGGTTACAAGAGCGGCGGCTTCAACGGCGGCTTTTTGTTCGAGCCCACCCCAATCATCGACTACGACCCAGAAACGCTTATCTCCTATGAAGTGGGCCTGAAGGGCGACTACTTCGACAACACCGTGCGCCTGAACCTGGCGGCGTTCTACT
>JBKDZQ010000022.1:0-6711 GCA_047971325.1 Parahaliea sp. | reverse complement strand
CGTGCTGACTGACCTGGGCAGCGTCACCCCTCATGTGGTGCGCCACTACCAGGGCTGTCAGGGGCTGGTACTGGAATTCAACCACGACCTGGACATGCTCATGGCGGGATCCTACCCCTGGGCCCTCAAGCGCCGGGTGGCGGGGGACTGGGGCCATCTCAACAATCGCCAGGCGGCGGGCCTGCTGGCGGAAATAGGTTGCGGGGAGCTGGAGCGCCTGGTGGTGGCCCATATCAGCGAGCACAACAACTGCCGCGAGCGCGCCGCCCAGGCGCTGGCGGCGGTGTTCGGTCCCCTCGACGAGCGTGTGGTATGGGCGGATCAGGCCGGTGGTTTTGACTGGCTGGAACTGTCGGGGTCCGGCGTCACCTGATGGTCTGCTGTCGGCGGGGGTGTCACCTCCGCTGCTTCCCGGGCGCGGTCCCGTTTCCAGCGCCGGTTGCTCCACAGCCAGCTCTCAGGCTCGGCGCGGATCGCCGCCTCGGCCATGGCCACATAGGCATCGGTAATGGCGTGGGAGGATTTGTCGTAGGGGGGTTCCGCCAGTTCGTGCAGCATCATTTCGTAGTGGCCACGACGCAGGCGGCGACACTGGGCGAACATCACCGGAAAACCGGTCAGCTTGGCGAGGCTCTCGGCACCCTCGTAGAAGGCTGCCTCGCGGTGCATGAAGGTGGTCCAGTAGCTGCGTTCGCGGCGCACCGGAGCCTGGTCTGCCAACATCACGAACAGGCGGAATTCCTTGCGCCGGCGCAGGATATCCCGGGTGGAGTCCGCCATGGCCAGCGGTCTGGAGCCAAACCGGCTGCGGATGTCGAAGATCAACTGGTCGGTCACCTTGTCGTGCAGTGGCTTGAATACCGGGTCGATGGGGATGCCCAGGGTGGTGGTGGCAGCGTGCAGCATCCACTCCCAGTTGCCCTGGTGAATGGCGAGCACGATGATGGAGCGGGTTTTTTGCCGGCTGAGCTTGAGCAGGCGCTCGCCGTTGTGCACGGTGACCCGCCGGCGAAAATCATCCAGCGTCATTCGCCGGGCTTTCACGGTTTCAAATGCCACCTGGGTGAGTTGGCGGTAGAACTTTTTTGCCAGAACTGTGATTTCTCTCGCGGATTTTTCGGGAAAGGCGTGGCGCAGGTTCTGGTGCACCACCGCTTTGCGATAGCCTGCGAGGTAGTAAAGAACGAGATAGGCAAGCCACGCCGCGATGTACAGCAACGGGAAGGGCAGCAGGCTGATCAGGCGGTACAACAGCATGGTATCGGGCACCTAATGGCCAACACAGTGAGCGGGCAGTCGAAGATGACTGACGCGCAGCAGTGCCTGGCGGTCCGGGCAGCGCAACACATGGTTGCCGGCGAGATCGACACTGTTGAGGGCCTGCAGATCCGCCAGGGGCAGGGGATCGACAATCTGGTTGTCGACCAGATAAACCTCTTCCAGCGAACCGAGCTCCGCCAGCTCGCCAATCTGCCCAATGCGGTTGCCGCTGACGTCGATCCTGCGCAGGGCACTGAAGGTGCCAAGGCCGCTCAGCGTCGAGATGCCGGCATCGCGGCAGGACAGCTCCTGCAGCTGGCTGGCACGGCTGATCCGGTTGCTGTCGATCGCCTGCTCCAGGCATTGCTGCAGGGCGGGGTCATCGACCGCAAAGTCCTCGAACAGGGGTTGCGGCGTGTACACGCGTTTCTCGTTGACGGTGATGTCGTACTGCTGGCAGGCGCTGAGCAGGCATGTCGCAAGGCATGCCAGCACACCAGGGAGAAGGTGTCGCATGGAGATACTCTTATCAAAAACAGGGCAATTACCAACAACTGGCCAACCGGAAACCAGGCACGTGTCACTGTGGCGTGTGTTTCGGCCAGTAGCCGCCATATTGTCCGGGGCGCGGCGCGCTCGTCCGTGCACGATGACTCCCGCGCGCGCAGGATTCTATAATGCTAGCGTGTCAGGCCAGAGAATACGAGCGTTCCATGACAGACCGATCAGCTAGTGGCGGGAATGGCGGCAGGGGAGACGCCGCTCGCCAGGGGCAACCTTCCTCCATCAGCCTGGTCCAGCGGGGCAATCTCAAGTCGCTGGAAACCACACTGCGCAAACAGTGGCGGCTCGGCCAGAATATCGTGCTGTGCTGGAGTTCCGACGAGCGCGGCCTGCTGGTGATTTTTGTGCCGCACTACTTCCTTGGCAACTATTGCGCGCACTCCTCCCAGGTGGAGGGCGGCAACGAGGATTTCGTGCGCGAGCTGATTTCCGGCGAGCGGCGCAAGACCCGCTAGGAGCTGTTTGCCGAGGCGCATCGACTGGATGTGGCACCTACCTTTATCAAGCTCGATACCCGGCTCGGCGAGGAGCCTGAAGTCAAGGCGGCGGTGGAGAAGCTGATCAAGCGCTACGGTATCGGTTACGTGGCCGGTCGCGGGGTGCTGCTGTTTGATATCGCGGAGTTTTCGCTGTTCACTCCCTTTGAGCAGGCGAGCCAGCTCAACAGCCTGTCCTACTCGCTGAATTCCGCCTACAACAAACTGCTGTCAAAGGGGGTGGAGGTCAATTTCTCCCGCACCACCACTGGTGATGGTTACTATGTATGGAACCGCAATACCGGGCCCGACGCCGATCAGGACCTGTTTGTCTTCCTGTTGCTGGTGATTGCCGACAACGCCGTGGCGCGAGCCGCCTCCAGGGGCAATACGGTGCCGGTGATTCGCAGCGCCTTCCACGTGGGCAGTCACTACGAGCTGTATCAGGCGGAGGGGGTCAACCCCACCGTGTTCAGCTATATCGTCGGCGATGTCACCATTGACCTCGCGCGGATGGTCGACCTGGCCAGGCCCGGCCAGATTCTGGTGGGGGAGTTTACCTCCATCGCCACCGGCAGCGAGGGCGAGCAGGAAGAACTGCACCGCGCGCCCGATTTTGTCAAACACTGCAACCGCAAGCTGGCATTGGTCAGTGGTGTGCAGTTGTCGGGCAAGTCCATCGTCTCGCTACAGTGCTCCCTGTCCAGGGGCGAGGATGGTGAGGAGCGTCGCGCGGCTCACCGCATTCGCATGATCGACAAGCACGGCCTGACCCGTTTCGCCTACAACCTGGAACTGCTGATAGAACTGCAGGACGGTACCCTGAAACTCGGGCGCGAGGGCAGCGGGATGAGCGGCGACGAGGAACTGTCGCCCCGCCGTCGCGGTCGTTCCGGCGGCGATGGCGCCGGCCTGCTGTACAAGCGCTCTCCCTTCTCGCTGTCCGAGGGCTGATGGATGACGCAGCGGGGGCCGCAGATGGATGTCACCAACTCCGTGGATGTGACCAGCCCTCCGGCCGTGAGCGCGGCGATACGGGAGATACTGGAGGCGCGCTACTCCGGGCAGGGCTTCACCATCATCGACACCCTGGTGAATGACCTGGAACGTCTATATAAGGGTGATTTTCCCGGTTTTCACGCCTGTGATGTGCATTACCACAAACTGCAGCATGTGCTGGACGTGAGCTTGGCGATGGCGCGGCTGATCGACGGTTACGAGCACAGTGCTGCGCCGCAGCGGCAGCTCGGTCCGGACTATGCGCTGGCGGGCATGTGTGCCGCGCTGTTCCACGACGCCGGCTATATCCGCCGCAGGAGCGACACCCGTCATCGCAATGGTGCCGCCTACACCCGCATTCATGTCCGCCGCAGCGCCCGCTGGCTGCGGGAATACCTGCCCGGCGTGGGGCTGGGCGAATTGGCTGACGAGGCCGCGAACATGGTGCATTTCACCAACTGTTCGCGCCCCCCGGCCAATGTGCCCGCCGGCGATGTCCGGGAACGACGCACTGGCGAGTTGCTGGGCACCGCCGACCTTATCGCCCAGCTGGCTGATGTGCGTTATGTAGAGAAGTGTCAGACTTCCCTCTACGACGAGTTTGTCGAAGGTGGCGTCGCCGGCGCCAATGCCGAGGGCTATCGTGGCAAAATCTATCGCAATGCCGATGATCTGCTTACCTCGACCCCGGGGTTCATGCGCTGGGCCATCCGGGAACGGCTGGAAGCCGGTTTCCACCATGCCTACCGCTATGCCGCGGTGCATTTTGGTGGCGCCAACCTCTACATGGACGCCATCGACCTCAATTACGCCCATCTCGAAGCGCAGCTGAACGGGCAGGCTGTCACCTGAACCGTGGTTGTCGCAACGATGCTCGCCTCAACGATGGTGCCGCAGGTTGCCCTGGTGGCTGCCTCTCGGGCAGAGCGCGCCGCGCTGCGGGAGCTGGCTGGAAGCCTGTCACTGGAACTGCTGGACACCGCCGAGCTGGCCACGCGGGACGATCTCGACCTGCTGCTGTGCCTGCGGGAGGGGCGGCTGGCACTGGTGCAGGCCGGCCCCGGTGCTCCCGGGCCGGTACTGGTGGACTTTGGCGCCGCTCGCATGCGCCGGCGTCGCCGGGGCGGCCAGAACGAACTGCTGGGGCGTGCCGTGGGCGTGGGACGCAAGTCTTCCCTGAAGGTGCTGGACGCCACCGCCGGCCTGGGTCGCGACAGCTTCGTACTGGCGGATCTGGGCTGTGCCGTGACCCTCTGTGAGCGCCATCCGGTGGTGGCGGCGCTGCTGGATTCCGGCCTGGCGGCCGCCGCCGGCAGCGGCGACCCCTGGCTGGAGCAGGTGGCGGCGCGGATGCGGCTCCACCCCGGCGATGCACGCAGCCTGAGCGCCGGTGACTGGCCAGCCCCCGACGTCATCTACCTCGACCCCATGTTCCCCCGGCGCGACAAGCGCGCGGCGGTGAAAAAGGAAATGGCCCTGTTCCAGCGCCTGCTGGGTGAGCCCGAAGACGAGCGCGACAGTGAGGACCTGCTGCGCTGGGCGCTGGCCCGCACGGTGGCGCGGGTGGTGGTGAAGCGCCCACCGAAGGCAGCGCCGCTCGGGGGGCTGGCGCCGTCGCACCAGATCAGCGGCAAGGCGGTGCGCTTTGATGTGCATGTGCTGGCCAGTCTGTTGACGCGCTCAAGGCCCCATCGCACGCTGCCTCCAGAACTGACTTAACAAGCGCCTTGAGCAGCATCCAGACAGCTCTCTATACCTGCCCCGCTACAGCTCCATCATCCTTCGTTACAGCTATCTATTGCCTCTGTAACCGCCATTTGTCCACAACCACTACTGTTACAGCCGCGAATACCCACGAATGGATTTCCCGATGCAACGAACAGCGATGGCAATGAATTTTTCGAGTTTTGAGCAAATGTTTGAATACACTGGAATGGGCCTGCCAACCCGATGGACCAGCACAGTTGATAGGACGTTTCATGTGACACATCTGGCCAGGTGGGATAAAGGACAGACCCATAAACGGTATACGGATAGCTGTAACCGTAACCACATTCTCCCGTATATACCAGCAAAATCCAGTTGGGCGCCTCTGGCACAGGCGGAGGGCAAAGCTCACCGGGGAAATTTCTACTGCTCCAGAGATTGCACACAATAGTGCGTTCAGCGACAGTAAAGCCACACTGAGAATAAATACAATCTCTTATCTCTTGCCTGACGTCATCCATATCAATCACGAAAGTATTGTTTCCGGAGTATGAATCTGGACTGATATTTTCAGCAAACCAGATAAGTAGTCTTGTACCCTTATAGAGGCCGGGCAACTGCTCTCTGGCACTGATAAAAAATTGCTAAAAACCACAGAATCTTCGTGATATCCACCCGCCACAAAGCGCGAAGCATTCTACAAGTGAGGACTGACTGGATTTAAATATCGGTCGTTTTCTGGACTACCCGTATACTGCACGTAATTATTGGTTTGCATAGCTCTCGCAGAATCGGCGATGGCTTCTGACAGGCCCTTTCCTAAATAGCCAGAATACTTGACCATTGTTGCAAAATGAGAATTTGCCCTGTTGGTCCACATATGGGCAGCCTCATGCCCGCCAACATCCTTTCTGCGATCTGTAGTGGCACCCGAGCCGGAAACCATGACGGGAGAAAAACTTAATACCGGCCCGAATACTGTGGGGTAGGTATGGAACATCCCTCCATAAACATAGCTACTACTGGCAAAAACCGAATTGACTCGAAAATGAAAATTAGAGGGAGGTGTTGTCGGCCAACCGAGATTGGTGAGCCAGTTTTTAACGCCATTAATACCCATATAAATTTCCAGAAACGCAGTATCTCCACATGCCGGATGATTGTTCAGGCAGCTACCTGATTCCATGTATTTCTCATATTGTGCTGCACCGCCTATTGTGTCATTGCAGTTTTTATCTTCGGCAGGGTTGCCCGTACCGGTTCGAATACAGCGTGACTCGCTAACAAAATGATGAGTTAAAACAATTTTTTCGACCGTCACGGAATCAATAACAACTTCGTAAGGGCCTGCTATCAAGGTATATACGGGTCTCAGAGATTGATGGAGCGGGCTGTTTATTATGCTGTGGTAAAATCTTGCCGATGGCTGAGGCTCATAGTTTTTTTCATACATAAGCAGGCTGGTGGCAATCTTTAAAAGATCATTCTCACTTAACCAGGACCGCTTGTCGTAAAGAATGCTGTTCGGATTGGCCACCCTTAAATTAAGCCTTTTTACGCTGCCATCACCATACATGATTATTTTTGATGCCGGCACGGAAAGTTCGTTGATATGCTGTCGAAACAGGATGCTGTAATCATTTTGCCCAGAAAAATTCGATAAATGAACCGAATAGACCTCAATTTCAATATCGTTGAAATAATC
>JBKDZQ010000021.1:0-5209 GCA_047971325.1 Parahaliea sp. | reverse complement strand
GTAACCGGCGGAAAACAGCATGGCGAACCAGGCGGGGAAGCTGTATTGGGGACCGGCGTGGTCGGGCCCGAGTTTGATATGGCCCCAGCGCGTCATCGCGATGCCGACAATGAACATCAGGAAGAAGGCCACCGACAGCATGTAGAACCAGCCGAAGTTATGGGTAATGAAGATCAGGGTTTCGTCGAAGACCTTGCCGGCCAGTTCCGGGTTACTGATCGTGCCGATGACCAGCAGCACAATGACGACAAGGGCGGGAATGAAGACAGGAATAAGAACGGTGGACGTACCTTTGTTTTCGTTGGCTGGCATGAATCTCCCCGCTGCTGGACACATTTCACTACCGGCCCGTACTCCTTCAGCATGATATTGTCGCATACAGCGTCAGGCAAGCCGTTCTCCACAAGGCTGGGGCTATGTCAAGCCAGTGCAACACCGTGGAGGGCGGCTTGCCTGGCGCCCTTCGGGCCGATCGCCGCCCCCGCCGCGTCGGCGAAGCCGATATTGTCCTGCGTCAGGGACACGGCCGCCCCCGCCCCCCGCGACGACACCCTCGCAAGCACCGCCGCCGATGGTCGATGCGAATCAGCCTATTGGCCTCACGGCGCCATCGGCCGGCGCAGGTCCAGGGTGTGGGGGTACTCGCCGGCGGGCTCCTCCGGCGGCGGCGCCATCGGTCGCGGCGGCTGCTGGTTGGGAAAGAACTCGCGGATGCTGTCCAGCCCACCCACCGGCTGCAGCAGGCTCTGGCTGTGCCCCGACTGGGCGAAGCGGCTGACCCGCCGCGACTCCGCCTCGAAGGCGTTGACCGGAAAGGTGTCGTAGCTGCGCCCGCCGGGGTGGGACACATGGTAGGTACAGCCGCCAATGGAGCGGCCGTTCCAGGTGTCGATGAGGTCGAACACCAGCGGCGCGTGGATACCGATGCGCGGGTGCAGGGCCGAGGCCGGCTGCCAGGCGCGGTAGCGCACCCCCGCCACATACTCGCCCTGGCGCCCGGTGCCGCGCAGGGGCACCCGGCGACCATTGCAGGCCAGCACGTAGCGACCCGGGACCAGGCCGGTGAGCCTCACCTGCAGGCGCTCCACCGAGGAATCGACGTAGCGCGCGGTACCGAAATTGCTGACTTCCTCACCCAGCACATGCCAGGGCTCGATGGCCCAGCGCAGTTCGAGGTTGATATCGCCGATATCGACATTGCCGTAGTGCGGGAAACGGAATTCCTCGAAGGGCGCCAGCCAGTCCAGCTGGAAGGGAATGTCGTGGTCGCCGAGATCGCGCACCACGTCGCGGACATCCTCCCACACGTAGTGCGGCAGCATGAAGCGGTCGTGCAGCAGGGTGCCCCAGCGCACCAGTGGCGCGCGATAGGGCTGCCGCCAGAAGCGCGCCACCAGGGCGCGCAGCAGCAGCACCTGCACCATGGCCATCTGCGGGTGCGGTGGCATCTCGAAGCCGCGAAACTCGAGGATGCCCTGGCGACCGCTGGCAGTGCCGGGCGCGTACAGCTTGTCGATGCAGAACTCGGAGCGGTGGGTGTTGCCGGTGATGTCGATTAGCAGGTTGCGCATCACCCGGTCCACCACCCAGGGCTCGGCCACCTCGCCCCCGGGCAGCTGGCTGAAGGCGATCTCCAGCTCGTAGAGCATTTCGTCGCGCCCTTCGTCCACCCGGGGCGCCTGACTGGTGGGCCCGAGGAACAGGCCGGAAAACAGATAGGACAGGCCCGGGTGGTGCTGCCAGTAGGTCACCAGGCTGCGCAGCAGGTCCGGCCGGCGCAGCAGCGGGCTGTCCTGGGGCCGCTGGCCACCCAGGGTGACGTGATTGCCGCCCCCGGTGCCGGAATGACGGCCATCGAGCATGAACTTCTCGGTGCCCAGGCGCGCCTGGCGGGCTTCCTCGTAGAGGATGTGGGTATTGTCCGACAGCGCCCGCCAGCTGGTGGCGGGGTGGATATTGACCTCGATCACCCCCGGGTCGGGCGTCACCAGCAGCTGGATCAGGCGCGGGTCCCGGGGCGGTTCGTAGCCCTCGATCACCACCGGCAAGCGCAGCCGGGCGGACACCTCCTCCACCGCGCGCACCAGGTCCACGTAGTGTTCGAGGAACTCGGTCGGCGGCAGGAACACATGCAGCTTGCCCTGCCGCGGCTCCACACACAGGGCCTTGCGCACCACCCAGGGCACCGGGCGCGAGGTTTCAGCCTGCGCACCGGCGCCATCCCCCGGAGCCTCACCACCCGCCTGCACGAGAATGGCCACGCTGTGGCCCAGCGGCCGGCGCGGGGCGAAGGGATCGCGCTCGGGCACCCGCAGCGCCGCCTCGTCCGCGGGCTGCTCCAGGGAATCCAGCGGCAGCCGCAGGCCCATGGGTGAATCACCCGGTATCAGGTTGACCCGGTTGGCCCGCAGGCGCCAGTGGCTGGACAGCCAGGGCCCACTGCCCTGCCGCTCCACCGGCAGGAGGTAACCGGTGGGCGTATTCAGGCCCTGGCCCAGCAGCCGGGCCAGCCGCCGGCGCTCCTGGTCGTCGTCAAGATCAGCGCGGGCGGGGTCGATGTTGTCCGGCAGTTGCTGCTCCAACCACAGGTAGTAGAGACTGTCCTCATAGGCCGGCCGCACACAGTCCGCCGGCAGCGCCAGTTGCGCCGCCAGCGCCTGGATAAAGCCCTCCGCCTGTGGCAGCTGGTGGCCGTAGTCCCGGTCTACCCGGGCCAGCAACTCGGGGTGCTGCCACAGGGGCTCGCCATCGGCGCGCCAGAAACAGCCCAGTGCCCAGCGCGGGGTGGGCCCCCCCGGATACCATTTGCCCTGGCCATAGTGCAGCAGAGCGCCGGGAGCGAAGCGGTCACGCAACCGGACCAGCAGGTCTTTGGCCAGCTTCAGCTTGTGCTCCCCCAGTGCGGCAACATTCCACTGAGCCGAATCCATGTCGTCGATGGATACGAAGGTGGGCTCACCGCCCATGGTCAGGCGCACGTCGCCCTCGGCCAGTTCCGCATCCACCGCCTCGCCAAGGGCATCGATGGCCGCCCACTGGCCCTCACTGTAGGGCTTGGTGACCCGCGGGTCCTCGTGGATGCGCTCGACCACGTTCTCGAAGCGGAAACTGACCTCGCACTTGGAGGTAGCCCCGGTGATCGGCGCGGCGGACAGAGGCGAGGGCGTGCAGGCCAGGGGAATGTGGCTCTCCCCCGCGAACAGTCCCGAAGTGGGGTCCAGCCCCACCCAGCCCGCGCCGGGCAGGTAGACCTCGCACCAGGCGTGCAGGTCGGTGAAATCGGCAGCGGGACCGGAAGGACCGTCGAGGGCTTGCACATCGGGTGCCAGCTGTACCAGGTAGCCCGAGCAAAAGCGCGCCGCCAGTCCCAGGTGACGCAGGATCTGCACCAGCAGCCAGCCGGTATCGCGACAGGAGCCCCGGCCCAGGGTCAGGGTTTCCTCGCAGCTCTGCACGCCGGGCTCCATGCGCACGTTGTAGTCGATTTCCCGCTCCAGCCGCTGGTTCAGCGCCACCAGGAAATCGATGATGGGGGTTTTCTCCCGCACCACCGCCGCCAGCCACTCCCGCAGCAGCGGGCCGTCCTCGGTCACTTCCAGATAGGGGCCGAGTTCCTTGCGGTTGTGCGCATCGTATTCAAAGGGGAAAGCCTCGGCGCTCTCCTGGATAAAAAAATCGAAGGGGTTGATCACCGTCATGTCGGTGATGATTTCCACCTCGACACTGAGATGGTTCTGCTTTTCCGGGAACACCAGGCGGGCCAGGAAATTGCCAAAGGGATCCTGCTGCCAGTTGATGAAATGCGGCTCGGGTTGCACCTTGAGGGAGTAGCTGTAGATCCGGTTGCGGCAGTGGGGAGCCGGCCGCAGGCGCAGGATGTGCGGCGCCAGCGCCACATGGCGATCGAAGCTGTAGTAGGTGTTGTGCCGCACGGCAACGCGAATACTCATGGGTGAATTCCTGCTTTGGTGTCAGTCATATCACTACTTGTCAGAGATACCGCCCCACTCGCGGCGGGGCTGGTGTTTGTCCGCTGCCCGTTCCCATGGGGCCATACCGGGCGGCATTCCCCGAAAGGCCAATAGCGCTCAGATAAGGCGCGTTCTACCCGGTCCTTGGCCATGGAACAAGCCTTAACTACGCGCCATTTCCCCGAAGGTGGGGTTCGCCCTCAGGTCTCGGGGCTGAACCAGGTTTCGTCGATGGCCTTGTCGAGCTGATTGATCAGTAACTGCAGGTCGTCGATGTGGCGGTGGATCAGCTCGGGACGCAGTTTCTCAACCTTCAGCCGGGCCAGCTTGCGGCGCATGCGCTCCAGCTGACGCAGCACGTCTTCGCTGTTGGTCAGCGGTTTCAGTGCATCTCTCATGCCCCGCAGGCAATAGGCCACCGAGCGCGGGTGCTGCCCGTCCTTGAGCACGAATTCGGCCACCGAGGGTCCGTCCAGCAGTGGCCCCACCACCCGCCGGTAGGCACCCAGAGCCGACAGCGATTGTAGCAGCGAACTCCACACCAGCGGGTCGATGGCGGCAAAACTGCTGTCGCGCTCCATCAGTTCGGTAATACCGACGTCCACCACCCGAGTGGTCATATCGCAGCG
This sequence comes from Parahaliea sp., assembly GCA_047971325.1. Taxonomy (GTDB): domain Bacteria; phylum Pseudomonadota; class Gammaproteobacteria; order Pseudomonadales; family Halieaceae; genus Parahaliea. The sequence goes on along the minus strand of JBKDZQ010000021.1, from coordinate 609 downwards.
CTCGACCAACCTGCCGATATAGGTGAAGCGATAGGCATGGTCGCGGGTGAGACTGGACTGCAGCATGCCATTGATCATCTGGCAGCGGCTCACCACCTCGTCGAGGAAGGACTGGCGATTGCGCCGGCCAATGGACTTCTCCGCCTCCCGCACAAACAGGTACAGCTCGTTCACCTGCTCCCAGGTTTCCTCCGGCAACACATCCCGCGTGGTACGCACATTCTCCCGTGCGCAACGTACGGAGTAGACGACACTGCCGGGATTGTCGTCATCTGCCACCAGGAACTTGACGATATTCTGTTCGTTGGCCACCCGGTAGCGTTGGTAGAACTGTGGCTCGGCGTCGAGGATGCGCAGCAGTACATCCCAACCCGGTTCGGCACCGTTGGGAATATCCATGACCAGCATGTGATAACTGCCCACCAGGCGAGCGGTATCCTCCGCCCGTTCCAGGTAACGCGCTTTCCAGTACAGCCGATCGGCAACGCGGGACAACATGGTCATGACCTAGCCTCCACAATCCAGGGGTCCTTGCTGCCCCCGCCCTGGGAGGAGTTCACCACCAGCGAGCCCTTGACCAGCGCCACCCGGGTGAGCCCGCCGGGAGTC
>JBKDZQ010000020.1:0-4065 GCA_047971325.1 Parahaliea sp. | reverse complement strand
TCCAGTGTTTCCGCCGCTTCCGCCAGCGGGCACAGGGCAAGCGCCGCGCAAACAAGGACAACTGGACTGCGTCGGTTTCTGTCGATCATGACATGAGCTCCTGTAGTAGGCTGGCGCAGGGGCAAGCACTGACCCTTCACGCCGCGAAAATACCGGGAATTCTCAAAGGCGCCGCCATGGCGCATATTGTAGTATATAAAATGCATGTTTTTGAGAGAAAAACGGAGAAATACTGCGCTGCATCAATAGACTCCCGGTCTGCGGAGCACTTTCAGCAAGAAACGTACCACTGACTTCGGCAGCGGCGCCGGGGATTCAAAAAAGGGGGGGCCAAGAGGCAGGAACGAAGGAGCAGCGGACACCGGCCCGGCCCTCCGGTGACAGGCGCTCAAGCGAAGCCGCGGGGCAGGTGGCCGAGCGGCCTGCCCGCCTTCAATCCTCGTGCAGGAAGCGGCGCAGTTGCTGCCGCAGGCGGGTATTTTCCAGGTGCAGATGCTCGCGCTGGCGCAGCAGGTCGATCAGCATCGAGGTGGCCACCCAGTCCAGATCGAGATCCCGGTGCAGGCGCAGGGCCTTGTGCATCCACACCGCCGTGGCGTTGTCGAACTCCCACTCGGCACCCTGACGCCCCGCCAACGGCCGGGCGATGCCATGCTCGACAATAGTAACCACCTGCTGTTCGGTGACGCCTTCCCGTTCGCAGAACTCGCTCACCGTAATGCGCATCAGGCTGGTACTCATGCCGGCTTCCTCCATTGTCCACGGGGGTCAAAGCCCGCTTCCTTTGACAGCTCGCCCCACAGTGCGCGGGTCTTCTCGTTGGCGTATTCGGGCATGACCACCTTGAGCACGGCGTAGAGATCACCACGACCGGCCTTGCCGACCAGCCCCCTCCCCTTCACCCGCAACTTGCGCCCGGCCTGGCTTTCCGGCGGCACGGTGAGGGTAATTTTGCCATCCAGAGTGGGCACGGTGACCTTGACACCCAGGGCAGCTTCCCAGGGTGCCACCGGCACCGCGACCTGCAGGTCGTGACCCTGCACATCAAACAGCGGGTGTGGTACCAGGCGAATGTGCAGGTAGAGGTCGCCATCGGCAGCGCCACCTTGGCCAGGAATACCCTGTCCCCGCAGGCGAATGCGTTCACCCTCGGCCACCCCGGCGGGAAGAGTCACCTGGAGGGACTTGCGACGATTGACCCGGTGACCATTCTCGATCGCCGGCAATTCGTACTCCACCGGTTTGCGGGTGTCCTTGAGCGTCTCCTCCAGGAACACCGGCATCTCAATTTCCACATCCTGGCCGCGCACGCCGCGACTGCCCTGGTGAAAACCCTGTTCATCCATGCCGGCCTCGAAGCCGCCGCCAAATACACTGTTGAAAAAGTCGGAGAAGTCGCCGCTGAAGTGATGGCTGCCGCCACCCGAACGCGACTGCCAGCCCGGTGGCGGTTCAAAGCCACCGGCGCGGCCGCCGTAGCGGCGCAGCTCATCGAATTCGGCCCGGCGCTCATCATTGCCCAGCACCTCCCAGGCCTCCGCCACCTCCTTGAATTTTTCCTCGGCCTCCTTGCCCGGATTGAGGTCCGGGTGGTACTTGCGCGCGAGTTTGCGGTAGGCGGTTTTGATATCCGCCTTTTCCGCGCCCGGCTCAACGCCGAGGATCTGGTAGTAATCCCTGAATTCCATATACCCTTCCCAGGTCCGCAGACCCTCGCCATGCAGTGAGCAGGCGACATTAATCACCCACCGGATATGGGGGCGCGAAATGGGCTTGCAAGTGCCCCGGCGGACTTGCGGGCAGGCGAGATTGCCACTGGCACCTGCGGTGGTTGGTGGTTAGAGTGGTGACTCCATCCAAGCTTCCGCCAGTTGCCCGCTTTACACGCCCTGATGACCGCTTCCGCACCTTCATCCGCGCTGGCCCAGCCAGGCTTTCGCCGCTATTTCGCCGCCGCCTGCCTGTCCAACATGGCCACCTGGATCAGTCGATTCCTGATCGGCTGGGCGGCCTGGGAGCTGACCCACGCGGCGCTGTGGGTGGGTATCGTCAGCGCGCTGATGCTGTTGCCGACCTTTGTGCTGTCCCCACTGTTTGGCGTGGTGTCGGACCGCGTCAACCCGCGCAATGCCCTGCTGGTGACCCTGGGCAGCCTGTGCCTGCTGGTTGCCTCTCTGGCGCTGTTACCTGCCGGCTGGATCGGCGGACTGTGGTCCGCCACGGCCATGATCACGGTGCTGGCACTGGCCGCCACCATGGTCGGTACCGGCTGCCAGGCCCTGGTACAACTGGCTTGCGAAGATGATTACCGCAGCCGGATACTGAGCCTGTGGACGGTGGTCGCTATGGGCTCCCCCGCTATCGGCAGCCTGCTGGTGGGCGCGGCCGCCGATCACATCGGCCTGGCCCCGACCCTGGTGGCAAGCGCCCTGCTGGGCCTGCTGCTGACTACCGCCCTCACACGCGCCCTGCAGCGAGGCGGCTAGTGCGGCTCGTCCCGGCAGACCTCCTCGGCAAATTCGATCTCGATAGTGGTATGGGACAGTTCGTAGCCCTCCAGGGCGGCCCGCAGTGCCTCCTTCAGGGACACGTACTGGCGCGGATCAACATCTTCAGCAACGGAAATATGGGTGGTCAGTACATGGTGCTCACCATCGAGCGACCACAGGTGAAGGTGGTGCAGCGCCTCCACCCCGGCCACCGCCAGTAGTGATTCGCGAACACCATCAAGCAGCTCCGGGTTGGGCACGGCCTGGGCAAACAGCCGCCCCGTGGTCCACAGGTTCCGCAGCACATTGAACAGGATGAACAGGGTAAAACCGATGGACAGCAGGGGATCGAGAATTGGCCAGTCGACAAACTGCATGACCAGGGCAATGATAAGCACCGCCACCCAGCCCAGCACATCCTCCAGCAGGTGCAGGTTGAGCACACGCTCGTTAAGTGTCTTGCCACCACTGAGCCGGTAGGCGGCGAAGCCGTTGACCGCCACCCCCAGTACCGCCAGTCCCAGCATACCCTCGGTGTGGGGCATCACCGGGTCAGCCAGGCGTGGAATGGCCGCCATCAGTACCCACACCGAACCCACCACCAGCACCAGACCACTGATCAGCGCCCCCAGCAGGCTCAGGCGCCGGTAGCCGTAGGTAAAGGAGGCACTGGCGCCGCGGTCGCTCAGGCGATTCAATACCCAGGCGCTGCCAATGGACAGGCTGTCGCCGAGATCATGCACCGCATCGGCCATGATGGCGGTGCTATTGGTGAGCCAGCCGCCGATAAACTCGATTACCGTAAAACCCAGGTTGAGGAAAAAGGCCCAGCCGATACGTCGTGAACTGCCTGAATGATCGTGAGCGTGAGCGTGAGAATGCACGCTGTCCTCCCCCAGCCTTTAGTGGATCGGTTTACTATACCGGAAACAGCGACAGTGGCGGATAGCTCTGGCCGCTGCCTCCCCGGGGAAAAACGTGGATTATTACCACCTTCAACAGCCAGATTTGTCCAGAATTGCAAAAAGTACAGCAAGTTCACAAAAAACACAGATAGTTCCCTGCAAGTACAGAGAAATCGGGTACAAGCATGTATTATCAGGCTGTTGCCAGTACCTCGGGCTGCCTGCATAGGGAACAGTGGACGCCGGATGTGCCGGCCGGTAGTGGGGCATTGATTTTAATTAGACGATATGGACATTGGCATTCTTGCATCCGGCAGGCTTCAATGCGAACAGAGTTCGTGAGCCTCTATTATGAACATTGAAGTTGTCGTAGTATCGCTGCTCGCGCTGGCCGTCGGACTGTTCTTCCTTATTTTTTTCTTTGGCAAGCCCAGGGACAAAAGGGCCGCCTACAACAGGCGCAAAGGTCGGGGTAAAAAACGGATCAGCGATGGCTACATGGTCGCACCCGCCAACCTCGACGAGCTGCCGCAAGGGAAAAAAGAGGCGTCGCCACCGGAGCAAGATTCCCCGGCCTTTCGCCTGTCCCAGCTGCGCCTGCTGACCATCGAACACCTCAGTAAAATTCACCGCGCCAAGGTCGCCGGCATGACCAATTCCATGGTCAAGCC
>JBKDZQ010000019.1:0-8413 GCA_047971325.1 Parahaliea sp. | reverse complement strand
CAAATTGCTCGGCGGGAATATTGTCGACCACATCTTCCGACAGGAATGCGCTCAGGTCTTCCCGGCTGGGCATCAGCGCCCGCAGCCTGATGTCCCTTCTTGGCTTTCTATTCAGGGACAGTGCGATGAGTTGCAGGCCGGTTGGCCAACCGTCGGCCAGTTCGTGCACTGAGTGGACGATATCCAGCGGATTGGGAGCCGGCAGGTGGGAGTTTAGGAATGTCCGTGACTCATTCAGGCTGAAGGCCAGCGCACTGGACTCGATCTCGCAAAGCTGCCCCATTGCCCGCAGGCGACCCAGGCGCAAGGGCGGGGTTGTGCGGGAGCCAATGACAAAGTGCAGATTGGGTGGGGCACTGTCGATGAGAATCTGCAGCAACGCGAGGATGGGCCGATCATTGATGTGATGCAGATCGTCAATCATCACATAGGTTTCGTTCACATGGGGGGCCATGGTGGCCAGTGAATTGAGCAGTACCTTGCTGAAAATGGCGTGGTTGGCGTCGCTTTCCACATCCGAATAGAGCGCCAGATCACTATCGAGTGGCAGATCGGCATAGTGCATGGCACCGATGAGGTTGGCACAGAATTCGCTGTAAATGTTCTCGTCTCTGGACAGCGATATCCAGCAGATCCGATTTCCCTCGCCGATCAATTTTAAGCGCCACTGAGCCATCAAGGTGGTTTTGCCCATGCCGGCGCTGCCGGAAACAATCAGTAGGCGACATTGCTTCTCGTTGTGCAGCTGTGTTAGGAGTTCAATTCTCTGAACTGACTGGGTTGATATGCGCGGAGGCATGTATTTTGAGATGATCAGACGATGCGATAACTCCATTGTCGTCACCCACCAGTAAAGTAATTACCAATATTTTCTTGGCCGTCATCGTAATACGGTTAGCCTGATCTGGCTAGCTAGCCAGCCAGCCGGGCCAAGCACATCTCATGCCTTCACTGTGCCGATGGAGTTGGGGCGACGGACGAGGCGGATAATTGGGGTGGTGCGCCGCCGTTGGTAACATTACCTTGCAGGGCTCGCGCGCACCTGCTTGCCGTTGCGCCCAGAATGGAATTCGAGTCTCTATCGTTTGCTATGGTGAAAAGCTTCTCGAGATGTAAAGGCGTCAACTACGACGTGCATGTCTCTGGATCGCGAGTCAATGGGCTGAAGTCGGACAGCCATTTGCAGTAGTGAATGCGCGCCAGTGATTCTGGTCTAGCGTCGAGGCTATATCTTTCCTGCCGCGTCGAGATCCACGCAGGAGGAATGCTCCGCTACCTTTACAAATTGCCGTAGCTGATCCAGGCGCGCCGCCACCTGTGTGGCCACCGGCAGAACTGCCACTGTGCCGACGGCGACTCTTTCGTAGGCTTTGAGGCGTTCGGCTATTCGTTTCATAGGGCCGCAGAGAGCGACGATATCGATCAGTTCTTCCGGTAGTGCTTGGGCGGCGCCGGCTGTTTCGCCTGCAAGATACAGTTTCTGTCTTTGGCCGCGTCATCGGCAAAGCCGTATTTGCATGCCAGATCATTGTAGAAGTTGTACTTCCGTGATCCCGTGCCGCCAACATACCATGCGAGAGCCGAGCGAACTTCATCGTGAGTGCGGCGTACATCGTTGCAGACAGCCAGATGTATATTTGCCGCTACAATATCTATGCGTCCGGGGTCGCGCTCGGCGAGATGGGCGCCCGCTGCGACATGTTGGTCGAGAAGATCGAAGTTTTCGGGCGCCAGCCAGATGGGCAGCCATCCATAGCGATTTCTCCACACAACTCCAGACTGGCGGGACCGATGGAGGCGAGATAGACCGGCACTGCATTTCTTTCAGGTCGCATGATCAGTTTCAGCGGCTTGCCACGGCTTCTGGCCAGCGGAAGCTCGATGAGTTGGCCCCGGTAGGAAAGCGGCTTGTCGCGTGCCAGTATCTGTCGAACGACCTCGACATACTCCTTGGTCCGGGCGAGGGGCTTGCTGAACCGAACGCCGTGCCATCCCTCCGAGACCTGCGGGCCGCTGACACCCAATCCGAGATGCATGCCTCCCGCGGAGAGCCAGTCCAGAGTGGCGACCGACTGCGCGCGCATGGCGGGTGTGCGTCCCGGTATCGCCATGATTGCAGAGCCGATGCCGATGTGCTTGGTGGTCGCGGCAATCGCCCCGAGAAATGATACGCAGTCATGGCCGTAGGGCTCGGGCACCCAGACTGAATGACAGCCGAGACGTTCTGCCTCCACGACGTAATCAAGTTCATCCTTCGTCTGCGTCCTGATTCCCATCTGAATCCGTGACATCAGCAGCGTAGCACGTCAAGCAGCCCCACCACGGCTGTTTCCATTGCCCGGTGCTTTCCTGGCTCTCATTCCAGACGCGGGAAGGCCACTTTCCATCGTCAGCCGCGCGTGCGGATATCGATCCACTGCACTTTCTACGCCATCATGCCATAGCATCCCACCGGGGTGGTTACCGCCCAATCCTGCTTTCGTTTAATCGTAAAGAACGCGCTACGCAGCGCCGTAAACAGCGCAGAACGCCTTGAAGCCGGGACAGTGTCGCCCAAAGCGCAAGGTCAATTGCCGGCCACTGCGTACCAGACGGCAGGCCAGGTACATCAACTCCTGCATCACCGTGCGCAGGCGACGCCGCTTGGCGGTGTGCCGAATCGGGGCATCGTCGCCGTGCAGACCGCGTAAGCCGATCCAGCGCAGCAGGTTGTAGGCCAACACCGCAAAGGCCATCACCAGATCATTGGTATCGAACTTGCCAGACGGCAGCCGCTCCAGGTCCAGATCGGTCTTGAACTGGCTGTGGAATTGCTCAGAGGTCGCGTGATCCTGGTATAGCTTGATGATCGCCGCGTCGTCGGACATTTCGGGCGACAGCGAAGTGATCCAGCCCTCCACGGTAATCTCGGGCTCCAGAAACCATTGGCCCCTGGCATCACTGTGGCGCGCTGTCACCCGGACGACACGCCGCGCAGAGGGCTCATCCGCCAGCGACTCCGAGAACACCGCCGCCATCTTGCCGGGGCGCAGATGTTGCCACTGCTCTGTCGCAACCTTGCCCGTCCAGTCCTGTGGGTCGTGCTGGCGCGGGTTCCACTTGATCAGGTAATCGACACCCGCACGGCGCAAATACTCACGGTTGGCGGCAGCATCGTGAGCGCTATCCAGCCGCACCAGGAGGGGCCGCTCTGTCAGGCTGCGGGCGCGAGGCAATACCCGTTCCAGTACCGGCAAAAACTCACTGTTGGCGTGCTGGCTTCCAGGCCGCAGTTCACAGCCGACGCACCAACCCTCCTGACCGAGATAGGTTGTGATCGGCGCGTAGCCATCGTGCCCCTTGTAGGTATAGGACACACCCTCCTTCTGGGTATTACTGTTGTCCATGGGGAAGACGTCGATATCCAACACCACGTGCCCCAGGGCGAGCGGTGTCACGGGCGTCTTAACGCGCTGCAGAAACTCCACGCTGGCGGCGTCGAGCAGTGGAATCAGTGCCTGGGCATCTTCGTCAAAACGCTGGCGCAGACGGGCGCTGGAGGGGGAGTGCTTGATACCCATGGCGCTTTTAAAGAAGGGATCATGGCGCGCTGATTCCGCGGCTTCAAAATCGCTCTTGCCCAGGCACATCAGTCCCAGGTAGGTGCGAATGAGCTCGATGGTGGGAATGCCGTGCCGCTTGGTAATGGTGCGGGCAGTCTTGCGCAGGGACGTCTGCTGGTTGAGGCAGTGGCCGATCAATGCCAATCCGCCGTGGGGTGTTGTCATCTCAGTCTTGGACTGCTCGACTCTGAATGTGTGCACTGCGGATATCACTGCCTGGGTGAACCAATAACAGCCGTGAGTTTAGCGCCGATGAGTCTGTATTTGCAGGGTTTACGCCGGAAATCGCACAGATGGAGTCACGGATTCAGGTCCCAGATAGCAAAGGCTTACTCCGATACGCTTTGTGCAATTACCTACGGGCCTGCATTGTCGCCAGCATAGGCGTGATTTCGATAGCTGGATACCGCGCATTTGGCATGGATTTTCCGCTGTGCCCGACCGCCCCTCCAGCCCTACCAAAATCCAGCTCGTGTGGAGGGTTGCGGTCGAGACACCTTGGGTGTGCATAAATTTATTCCGGGCCAGGCCGCAAGTTTTCCCTGTGGCAGGATCGTTCGCAGCATGCAAGTGGCCGGGGATCGATCGGGCGTTGCGGTCGCATGATCCGAAATTGGTTCTTTTGGACGTTTCCAGCCGTCGCGGTTGACTACTACGGTATCGATGTGCAGTGCCGGGTCGGCGCAGACAAGACGCACCTCGTCGTGCCCGTATCCCGGGCTGCGATTGTGCCAATTGAAACCTTAACAGGGCTACCGGGAGCCCTGGGTTTTTTGCCGGAGAGGTGGGGGCGTCAGCCCATCGCCTAGTACCGGCTGTGTCACCCGCCGCAGGCTGCCGCAAGGCCTGCAATCCTATAAAATCTGGCTTTGGAGATTCCGATGTATCTAACGCAAGGTTTACACCGCAGTGTACAGTGCAACCCCAATGGTGAAGCCATCCGCTTCCAGGGAAGCTCGATAACCTACCGCCAACTCGCGGACCGTGTCGCCCGGCTGGCGGGAGCGCTGCGCCAGCTGGGGGTGAAGCCGGGGGACCGGGTGGCGATGCTGTCGCTGAATTCGCCGCAATACCTTGAATACTATATGGCCGTCCCGTGGGCGGATGCGGTGCTCAATCCGATCAATACCCGCTGGAGCGTCGCCGAAGTCGTCTATTCGCTGGATGATTCGGCAACGTCCGTCCTGATAGTGGATGACACGTTTCTGGCCATGGGGCGCGAGGTGTTCGATAAGGCGAAAACGCTGGGGCATTTGATCTACACCGGCGAGACTGGCAATGAACCCGACCTGTTGTCCTATGAGCAGTTGCTCCACGACGCGGAGCCGGTGGAGGATGTGAGGCGCGGCGGGGACGCCCTGGCGGGGGTGTTCTACACTGGCGGCACCACAGGTTTCCCCAAGGGCGTCATGCTCAGCCATATGGGCCTTTGCGCGGGCTTCACGGCCTGTCTGCTGTCAGGCAGCTGTGGCCGTGACCGTCACAGTCTCCAGGTGATGCCCCTGTTTCACCTGGCAGGAATGGCCGGCATCATGATGCAGTATATCAGTGGCGGGCGGCATGTGGTGATACCGGCCTTCGAACCCGAGCTGGTACTGGAGACGATGTCAACGGAGGGCGTAACGGACGTTACCCTGGCGCCCACCATGTTGCAGATGTTACTCGACTGGCGGGAGGCTCACCCAGAACGAACGTTTGATTTCAGTTCCCTGAAGAATATCGCCTATGGCGCCTCGCCGATTTCTCCGACCCAGCTCGATCGCGCGCGCGAGGCCTTTCCTTCCGCCGAGTTCCGCCAGGGCTATGGCATGACCGAACTGTCGACAGTGGCCACGGCACTGGGGGCGGAATACCACTCTGCCGCAGGACAGGCCAGCGGCAGGATGTACTCCGCCGGTCGCGCGGTAGAGTGCGTGGAGGTGAGAATTGTTGATGCTGACGACAATGAAGTGGCGCGGGGCACGATTGGCGAAATCATTGCCCGCGGCCCCAATGTCATGCTGGGCTACTGGAACAAGCCGGAGGCGACTGCCGAGGCGGTGCGCAATGGCTGGATGCATACCGGCGATGCCGGCTATATGGATGAAGATGGTTTTGTCTACGTTGTCGACCGGCTCAAGGACATGATTGTCAGCGGCGGGGAGAATATCTATTCGGCGGAGGTAGAAACTGCCCTGAACAGCCATCCGGCAGTGTCCGAGTGCGCGGTCATTGCCATTCCCAGTGACAAGTGGGGTGAAACCGTGCACGCCGCCATAGTGTTGAAAGCGGCACAGGAAGCAACGGAGGATGATCTCCTCTCCCACTGCCGCGAACGCATCGCCGGCTATAAGTGCCCCCGCAGTTTTGAGTTCAGGGACGCAATGCCCCTGACCAGTGTTGGCAAGGTGTCAAAGGCCGATCTTCGCAAGCCTTACTGGGAAGGGCGCGGCCGGGGGGTTACCTGATACGGTAGCCCCCGCCCGTGTGATGGCTTGATAACGCTGCTTTGCTGGTCAGAAATTGTAGCGTCCGCGCAGCGCCAGGGTCCGGGTGCGCTGCATGCCGCCAATATGGCTGCCGGCAAACAGCGGTACGTCGCTGGCGAACAGGAAGGTCTCCTCGTCGGTAATATTGTTTGCAATGAGCGACAGGTCCCATTTGCCGGATACGGGGCCAAATGTGAGGTTGGCATTCACCTTGGTGAAACTGTCCTGAACGGTATTGGGGTCCAGGTCTCCCGTCGCGTAGTAGTCGTCGGAGTAGATCACGTCGAGTTGCGAGCGCAGTTCGAAGCTATCGCCCAAGGGCTGTACCCACAAACCTGACACGGTAGCGGTCAATTCGGGCGTATCCTGGTTGGTGCGACCGGACAGGTCGTTCAGTTCGGCTGTCGCGCAGCTCGCGGCATTCAAACCGCTGTCGATGATCTGCTGGCTGGTGCAGCCGGCATTTTTGTAGTCTTTGAACTCGAAATCGATCCAGCCGGCGGAGCCGCTCAGGCGCAGCTTTTCGGTAACCTGCCAGCGCCAGTCCAGTTCGATACCCTGGGTTTCCGCCCTGGCTGCGTTGGTCACAATATAACCCGTGGCGCCGGTGAACTGGGTCGTCTGCAGGTCGTCGAAGTCCATCATGAAGTAGGCGATGTTGACTTCGGCGGAGCCTCCGGCCAAGCGCATTTTTGCACCTATTTCATAGGCGGTGGCTTCTTCCTCGTCATAAATCAGGTCATCGGGCCGGGTGATATCCTGGCCAGTTGCTAGGTCCAGCGTTCCCAGGCCCGCGGCGTTGAAGCCGCCGCCCTTGAAGCCGGTATTGACCGTGGTGTACAGCATGATGTCGTCATTGATGTTCCAGCTCAGGTTGGCGGTCCAAGAGACACTGTCCTCGTTGATCTTGAGACCGCCTATGTCGTGAGCCGATAGATCGAACACCGCCAGGTACCACAGGGCGGGGCCAAGGGTTGGTCCTCCCGACAGGCGTTCGCCTGCCGGGCTTTTGACTAAGGCGCGCTGGCGCCCCTTTTTTTCATCTTCGCCGTAGCGTAGTCCCAGGGTCGTGCTGAGGCTGTCGGTCAACTGATAGGTTGCCTGCCCGAAAAAGGCCCATGACCTAGCATACTGGTCGAGTCCGGCCTCCCGTGTAACGGAGCCGTGCTCCCTGCCGATAGCCGCCCAATCGGCGCCGAGCGGGGTGGCCGCCAGCGCGGCGCCAAGGAAGTGCGCATTGACGGGCACGTCGCCGTTGGTCCAAAGGTTTGACTTCTGCCAGTACACACCGGCCAGCCAGGTCAACCGGTCGCCGCCTTCACTCGCATAGCGCAGTTCGACGCTGCTCTGGTCGAAGTCCTGCCGGTCGATGGCGCCGAGAACTGGTAGCGGGCCAAAATCCGCATCCTGGCCGCGAATATAATCGTAGGCGGAATAGCCGAGGATGGCCGTCCAGGTGCCCCCGGTGGTCGCATAATCGACATTGAGTGACACCTCGTCGGCGTCGCCGTCCATGTAGAGAGAAGTGCCGAGATTGATTGCCTCATCGACCCGGGGATCTGTCGGGAAGGCATTGCGGATATTGATCCTGCCGTTCCAGGGTACGGGGTCGCCCGGGTAGTTGGATCCATTGACAATCGTGTCGTAGCTGGAGCCCGTCAGATCAAAATCACTGTGCTCGTATTTGAGTCGCGCTGTCAGCGCGTCGGAAGCATCCCAGGCCAGGGTGCCGCGCAGGGCCCACTCCTTGTTGTCGAAGGTTTCATCGTAGCCGGTGTTGGCAACCCAGCCATCGTCCATCTGCCGGCTGAGAAAGGCCAGGCGCCCGCGCAGGGAATCGGTGACGGGCCCGGCCACATAGCCCTGAAGCTCCGTCTCCTCGTGTTCTGTTTCATACATCACCGAGAGGTTGCCTTCCGGCTCGTCGGTGGGATTTCCGGTGGTGATGTTCAGCGCGCCGGCGATGGTGTTTTTCCCAAACAATGTGCCCTGTGGGCCGCGCAGGACTTCAAGCATGGCGAGATCGAAAAACGCATAGCGCGACTGGATACTACGGCCGCGATAGATTCCGTCCACATAGATGCCAACGGATTGTTCCGTGCCCCCCTGCCCATCAGAATTCACCCCGCGAATGGATACCGTGTCGCTAACCGGATTTCGGGAAACGGAAAAATTTGGAATGCTCGCCGAGAGGGCTTCGAAGTCGGGGATGCCCGCATTGCGAATGGCCTCGCCGCTGACGGCCGTGACGGAAATGGGCACGTCCTGCATGGATTGCACCCTTTTTTGTGCGGTAACGACTACCTCTTCCAGTTGCTGGGCGTAGGCGGTGCCGGCTGTCAA
>JBKDZQ010000018.1:0-6423 GCA_047971325.1 Parahaliea sp. | reverse complement strand
TGCATCATGCCCTGGGCGCCAGCCCGCGAGACCGCGAATCGATCGAAGTGGCTTTCCACCTCGATGACCGCCAGTACCAGTTCCGGGGGCAGGCTGGCGCGGGTGGCGGCGGCGTGAATCTGGCGTAGCAGCCGCAGCCGCTCGCCCGGTGCGTTGACGAAGCGGGCCAGGCGGGCCGACATGTCCACCAGCCAGACCTCCGCGTCGTAGCGATCCCCGAAACTGTCGGCGCGGGCGATGGTGTTCTCCAGAAAGGCGCGCAATTCGGCGCGCTCTCCGGGGTCGGCGGGCTGGCTCTGGGCGGCTGGCAGCCACAACAGGCCCAACAACAGCGCCGCAGCCAAATGATGCACTTACACGAGCGCCCCAGTTTTGCCATTACCGTGCTGAAAGCTGCCTCCCGCGCCAGCAAGGTGGAACCGCTGTCGCGCCGACCCTGGTATTCCAGCTGGCCTTCCGCCAGGGTGCGATCGCCCACCACCAGCCGGTGAGGTATGCCGATCAGCTCCATGTCGGCAAATTTTACACCGGGGCGTTCATTGCGGTCGTCCAGCAGCGCCTCGACACCGGCTTCGCGGAACTGCCGATAGAGGGCCTGTGCACAGTCGGCCACCGTCTCTGACTTGTGCATATTGAGGGGCACGATCACCAGTTCGAAAGGTGCCATCGCCCCGGGCCAGGTGATGCCCCTGTCATCGTGGTTCTGTTCGATGGCGGCGGCTACGATACGGCTGACGCCGATGCCATAGCAGCCCATGGACATGGCGGCGCTCCTGCCATTTTCATCCAGCACGGTGGCGCCCATCGCCTCGCTGTACTTGGTGCCGAGCTGGAAGATGTGGCCGACCTCGATGCCGCGCTTGATTTGCAGGCTGCCCTGTCCATCGGGGCTGGGGTCGCCTTCACGCACCTGGCGCAGGTCCTCCACCCGCTGCAGCGGGCAGTCGCGCTCCCAGTTCACGCTGCTCAGGTGAATTTCGTCGCGGTTGGCACCGCACACGAAATCGGCCAAGTGGGCGGCACTGCGATCGACCACCACCGGTATCGATAACCCCACCGGGCCCAGTGAGCCAACCCCGGCGCCAATGGTGGCGCGCACCTGCGCTTCATCGGCCATTTGCAGGGGGCTGGCGATGCCCGCCAGTTTTTCCGTCTTGACCTTGTTCAACTGGTGGTCGCCGCGCAGCACCAGGGCCACCAGCGTGCCCTCCTCCTCGCCGGCCACCACCAGGGTTTTGACGGTGGTGGCGGGGTCTATCTTCAGCAGGTCGGCCAGATCGCTAATGGTCTTCACTCCGGGGGTGGCTATTTCCGCCATCGCGCCGGTGGGAGCGGGGCGCTTACCCTCCGGTGCCAGTGCCTCGGCCATCTCCACATTGGCGGCGTAGTCGCTGCTGTCGCTGAAGGCGATCTCGTCTTCGCCGCTGTCGGCGAGCACGTGAAACTCGTGTGAGGCACTGCCGCCGATGCTGCCGGTATCGGCGATCACCGGGCGGAATTCCAGGCCCAGGCGGGTGAAAATGTTGCTGTAGGCCCGATGCATCACCCGGTAGGTCTGCTCCAGCGAGGCGGGGTCGATATGGAAGGAGTAGGCATCCTTCATCAGGAATTCCCGCGAGCGCATGATGCCGAAGCGCGGGCGGATCTCATCGCGTACCTTGGTCTGGATCTGGTACAGGTTCAGTGGCAGTTGCTTGTAGCTTTTGACTTCGTTGCGCACCAGGTCGGTGATGACTTCCTCATGGGTCGGGCCGAGGCAAAAATCGCGCTGGTGGCGATCCTGGATGCGCAGCAGCTCCGGGCCGAACTGTTCCCAGCGACCGGATTCCTGCCACAGTTCCGCCGGCTGTACCACGGGCATGCTCATTTCCAGCGCGCCGGCAGCATTCATTTCCTCGCGTACCACTGTTTCCACACGGCGCAATACCCTGAGTCCGAGCGGTAGCCAGGTATAGAGGCCCGCCGCAAGTTTGCGAATCAGGCCCGCTCTCAACATCAACTGGTGGCTGATGACCTCGGCGTCGGAAGGGGTTTCCTTGAGGGTTGCAATCAGGTACTGGGAGGTGCGCATGGTGATTCCGAAGAGCTGCAAAAAGAGGTCAGCTAGTTTACGTGCGAACCGGTTGTCGGTACAGCTGACGAAGGGCGCGGTCCCGAGCCGGGCGCAGTGAAAGTTTGCCGCTGCCGTGAGTTGGCGCACATGCTTGAAAAAACAGGGCTTATTTACAAGCTTTGGCGCCAAAACCCTTGTATTGCAGCTTTTTCTGCTTTATACAGTTGTGCGTGCCCGGCATCGGTGCTGGATTTCGTGATTCAGGGGGGCGGGCCAGTCAATGTTTCCTATAACTTGCTTAACGAAAGAAGGTTGCAAACAACATGGCTATTAGAAAAGCAGCAGCAAAGAAAAAAGCTCCCGCCAGCAAGAAGGTGGCAGCCAAAGCGCCGGCCAAAAAGCCGGCGGCCACCGCCACTGCCGCCATCAAGGACAAGATGACCAAAAGTCAAATTGTCGCCACCATCGCCGAAAGCACCGAGCTGTCCAAGAAGCAGGTGAGCGATGTCCTGGACGGGCTGGAAAGCCTGATGGAGCGCAGTCTCAAGAAGCGCGGTGTCGGTGAGGTCACCCTGCCGGGACTGATGAAGATCACCACCGTGAAAAAGCCTGCCCGCAAGGCGCGCAAGGGTATCAACCCCTTCACCGGTGAGGAAACCACCTTCAAGGCCAAGCCTGCCAGTGTGGCGGTAAAAGTGCGCCCCCTGAAGAAAATGAAGGATTTTGCCGCCGCCTGAGGCAGCACCTTCTTTCTTCCCCCCACCCTGTGGCTTCGGGCCGCGGGGTGCAGGCCGACCCGCGCTGTCTGGTGACGGGGAAGGTTCCTGTCCCCTGAGCCTCTTCTTTCTGTACGCTTCTTGGCCTGTTTCCCCGCATGGGGTAGAATCCGCGCCTCGATTTTCCTCTATTTGTTGTCGTCTTACCGGCGGAACCTTCGCATGCCCATCTACGAGTACCAGTGCCAGGCCTGTGGCAAACCCCACGAGGCCCTGCAAAAGATCAGTGATGCCCCCCTGACGGATTGCTCCTCCTGTGGCAAGCCCGAGTTGAAGAAGAAGATTTCCGCCGCAGGCTTTCGCCTGAAGGGTGGCGGCTGGTATGAAACCGACTTCAAGACCGGCAGCAAGAAAAACCTCGCCGGCGCCAATGACAGTGGCGGCGGTGGTGGCAAGCCTGGCGGCCAGGGCGGCGGCGATAGCGCTGCAGCCCCCGCGAGTGGCGAAAAGAAGAGCGAGAAGAAAGCCAGCGCCGGCGAAAGCAGCGCCTCTTCGTGATCCTCCGGCCCGCGATGGCGGGCCCAACTGACAGATTATGGAACTGAGTTATGCGCAGTCATTACTGTGGCGCCCTGGGCACCGGCAATATCGATGAAACCGTCACCCTGTGCGGGTGGGTGGACCGTCGCCGCGACCACGGAGGCGTTATCTTTCTCGACCTGCGCGATCGCGAAGGTATTGTCCAGGTGGTCTTCGACCCGGATACACAGGAATACTTCCAGCGCGCCGACCGTGTGCGCAGTGAATATGTGCTGAAAGTCACCGGCCGGGTGCGCGCCCGCAGCGGGGCGACGGTCAATCCCACTATGGCCACCGGCGAGATCGAGGTACTGGGCAAGGAGCTGGAGATTCTCAACAGCGCTGCCACTCCGCCTTTCCAGCTGGACGAATACACCGCTGTGGGTGAGGAGGTGCGCCTCAAGCACCGCTACATGGACCTGCGCCGCCCCGAAATGCAGAGCAAGCTGATGCTGCGCGCCCGCATCACCTCCGCTGTGCGCCAGTTTCTGGACCGGGAGGGTTTTCTGGATATCGAAACCCCCATCCTGACCCGCGCCACCCCGGAGGGTGCCCGCGACTACCTGGTGCCGAGCCGTACCCACCCGGGCCACTTTTTCGCCCTGCCGCAGTCGCCCCAGCTGTTCAAGCAGCTGCTGATGGTGTCCGGCTTTGACCGCTACTACCAGGTGGCCAAGTGTTTTCGCGACGAAGACCTGCGTGCCGACCGCCAGCCAGAATTCACTCAGATCGATATCGAGACCTCTTTCCTGGACGAGAAGGGGGTCATGGCTATCACCGAACGTATGATCCGGCAACTGTTCCAGTCAGTGCTGGGGGTGGAGCTCGGTGAGTTTCCCCACATGCCCTATGCCGAGGCCATGGAGCGTTATGGCTCCGACAAGCCGGACCTGCGCATCCCGCTGGAGCTGGTGAGTGTTGACGACCTCATGCAGCAGGTGGGCTTCAAGGTGTTCCGCGGCCCCGCCGATGACCCCGCGGGCCGGGTAGCGGCGCTCAAGGTGCCTGGCGGCGCCACCATCAGTCGCAAGGAGATCGACGACTACACCAAATACGTGTCGATCTTTGGTGCCCGCGGCCTGGCCTGGATCAAGGTCAACGACCTGGCCGCAGGTGTCGAGGGTCTGCAATCCCCCATCCTCAAGTTCATGCCCGAGGCGGTGGTGGCACAGATGATGGAGCGTCTGCGGGCGAAAGACGGGGACATCATCTTCTTTGGCGCAGACCGGACCCGGGTGGTCAACGAGTCCATGGGCGCTCTGCGCCTGAAGGTGGCCGAGGACCAGGCTCTGGTGGCCGAGGGCTGGGCACCTCTGTGGGTGGTGGACTTTCCCATGTTCGAAGATGATGGCAGTGGCGGCTGGACGCCCCTGCACCACCCCTTCACCGCGCCCTCCTGCAGTCCGGAAGCGCTGCAGGAAAGTCCCGGTACCGCCCTGTCGCGGGCCTACGACATGGTGCTCAACGGCACTGAACTGGGCGGGGGCAGTATCCGTATCCACCAGCGCGACATGCAGGAGGCGGTGTTCGCCCTGCTGGGTATCGGCGAGGAAGAAGCGCAGGAGAAGTTCGGCTTCCTGCTCAACGCCCTGCAGTACGGCGCACCGCCCCACGGCGGCCTGGCCTTTGGGCTGGATCGGCTGGTGATGCTGATGACTGGCGCCAGTTCCATTCGCGAGGTGATCGCCTTCCCGAAAACCCAGACCGCCGCCTGTGTCATGACCGATGCTCCGGGCGTGGTGGGGGCGCAGCAGCTGCGGGAGCTGAATATCCGCCTGCGCCAGGACAGTCAGGGCACGGCAGCGGGGCAGGGCGAATAGGCCCGCCGCGCGGCAGAACCGTTTAACAAGGGGGACAGGCATGGCTGGCCATAGCAAGTGGGCCAATATCAAGCACCGCAAGGCGGCCCAGGACGCCAAGCGGGGCAAGGCTTTTACCAAACTGATCCGGGAACTGGTGGTGGCCGCCAAGCAGGGTGGTCCGCTGCCGGAAGACAATCCGCGTCTGCGCACAGCCATGGACAAGGCGCTCGGCGCCAACATGACCCGGGACACCATCGATCGCGCCATCGCCCGCGGTGCCGGCACCAACGAAGCCGACAACATGGACGAGCTGACCTACGAGGGTTATGCCGCCGGTGGCGTGGCAGTGCTGGTGGAGGTGATGACCGACAACCGCAATCGCACCGTGGCGGAGGTTCGCCACGCCTTCTCCAAGCGCGGTGGCAATCTCGGCACCGACGGTTCGGTGGCCTACCTGTTCAGCAAGAAGGGCCAGATCAGCTTCGCCCCGGGCGCCGATGAAGAAGCCATCATGGAAGTGGCACTGGAGGCCGGCGCCGAGGATGTCGAGGCCAACGATGATGGTTCCATCGACGTCACCACACCCTGGGAACTGTTCACCGCAGTGAAGGAAGCGCTGGAGGCGACTGGTCTGGAAGCGGAAGGCGGTGAAGTGACCATGGTGGCTTCCACCGCGGTAGCGCTGGATGTGGAAGGCGGTGTCTCGGTGCTGGGGCTGGTGGATGCCCTGGAAGAGCTGGATGACGTGCAGAATGTCTACACCAATGCCGATATCCCGGACGAGGCCTACGACGAGGCCTGACCGACCGGTCGCAACGGAACTCCTTGACACAGATCAGAAACACCTGCTGCCCACACATTTTGTGGCACTTTGCCGCAACCGCCGGATTGGCTCAGCTCGTTGATTGACTGAAGCCAGTCCGGGTCGGCACGATCATCCGGCTTTTACCTGTTCGCCCTTTCCCGTCAGGCCTCCCTCGAAGGGGAGGGTCGTCTTTCAGTTCCCCAGGCAATCATGTCCCCAATCCTGATGCGGGTGCCGCTGCCCACTGGAGATCTGGAGGACTGTATGGAGTTGCAAAACAAGGTTGCCATAGTTTCGGGAGCCGCATCCGGCCTGGGCCTGGCGACCTGCAAAACACTGGCTGCTGCTGGTGCTCAGGTAATTGGGCTGGATCTCGATCAGTCCCGCCTGAATGAGGCAATGGCCGGGGGAATGGTTGGCATGGCCACGGATGTTGCCGACGAGCACAGTGCCAGGGCGAGTGTGGAC
>JBKDZQ010000017.1:0-10142 GCA_047971325.1 Parahaliea sp. | reverse complement strand
CCGTCTGTGTGTGAAGTACCGGCGCAGCCCACCCTCCGCTTCACGTCCCTTGCCCCTGCCGTGAATCGAACAATTTGGCGGTGATGTACCACTGGCCTTCGGTGAATATCAACTGAAAGTTATTGATGAAATCCATGCCCAGATAGCCCCACTCGTAAAGCACCACCGTCGCGGTCCGGCCGTGTACGCACACCGCGGTAATCTCGGCATCGTAGGCGAGCCCCGCTCTGACTGGCGAAGGGTTGTGGGCAACGGCTTCAAAAAAGGGCTCGGGGCCGCCGGTGATGGCACTGTCGCCGAGAAAGCCACTCATGGCGGCATCGGGATGAAACAGGGCTCGCAGGGCCAGCACATCGCCGCGCCGGCAGGCATCGACGTAGGAATTGGCCAGCGCCCTTACCGCGCCGTCCTGATCCGCTTGCTCCACCGGGGCTTTCTCCTCACTGGACCACACCAGTTTCAGGCTCATGTCAGGCCAGGCCGGACAGCAGTTCCTCGGCTGCGGCGATCTCCGCCGACTGGTGCGGCTGCAACTCCTGCCCGCCCAGGGCAGCGGCCATCTCCAGAAAGGGATCGACAACGCCGGTGGAGATGCCGCTCAGGGCTTCCATCACCGCCAGGCCGAAGAAGGGCACCGTCCAGGTATTGTAGCCACCCTCGTGACACATCAGCAGGCGGCCCTCGCACAGCCGGTCCGCCGCGGCGAGCAGCTTGCCAGTCAGTGAGCGGTAGCCATCGCTGTGCATCATCATCCGCCCGAGGGGGTCGTAGGCACCGGCGTCAAAACCGGAGGGCACGACAATCAACTGGGGCCTGAAGGCCTCCAGGGCGGGAATGACCACCCGGTCCCAGGCTGCCTCGTAGGCACCCACGCCAGAACCCGCCGGCAGCGGGATATTGATGTTGTAGCCCTCCCCGGCGCCCTCGCCACGCTCGTGCCGATAGCCGGAATCCGGTGGGAAGCAGCGGTCCTGGTGCACCGAGATGGTCAGCGCCCGGGGATCGCTGTAGAAACCCGCCTGGGTGCCGTTGCCGTGGTGCACGTCCCAGTCGACAAAGGCGATGCGCTCGAGGCCGTAGTGCTCCAGGGCGTGGTAACCGGCAATGACGGCATTGCCCAGCAGGCAGAAGCCCATGCCTCCGCCCGCCAGCGCGTGATGCCCCGGCGGGCGCACCAGCGCATAGGCGTTGTCCACCTGCCCCGCCATGATCGCCTCCAGCGCCGCCAGCACGCCCCCCGCCGACAACAGGGCAATGTCATAGCTGCCGCGACCCATGGGCGTAAAGTGGCCGGCATCACCACCGACCCCGGCGCTCAGCGTTTGCAGCTTTGCCAGGTAGTCGGGGGTGTGAAAGCGCAGGACTTCTTCCACCGTCGCTTCCCGGGGGACGACGTGGTGCAGCCGGGGAGTGAGGCCCGCCACTTCCAGCAGATTGCGGAAGCGCCGTTTGGTCTCGGGGTTTTCGGCGTGGGTATCGGGCTGCACCGGATTGCCGTAGGGCATCGGCCCGGCGTAGTTCCCGGTGTTGTGCCACATGTACAGTTCGTGCGCTACAAAACCCGTCCTTCTCTGGCTGGAGTTCATCGCCTGTCCTCACCTCGCTTCAGGATTGCTGGATTGCGCCTGCACGCGAGCCCTGCGGGGCCCGGGCAGGTGCGCCGATGGAGCGTGAAACTAGCGACCGACAAAGTAGCTCAGGGTTATCCCGTAGGTCCGCGGCATGCCATAACTGCGCACATAGGGGCCATTGCCGCCGAGATAGGCCGCCGGGTAGTAGTCCTCGTCGGTGAGGTTGCGGACCCACAACAGCGCACGCCAGTTACCATCGGCGGCCCCCAGTCCGATCCGGGCGTTGAACAGGGTGTAATCCTCGGTGGCGCGCTCGGGCGCAGCGCCGCCCGAGGTATCGTCGGTAAAGGCCACATCGCCGGCGACTTCCAGTTGCAGCCCATCCCCCACCGGCCACTGGTAGCTGTCCTGGCCGGTATAGGCCCACTCGGGCGACTGGGGCAATTCGATGCCGGACACATCTTGTCTGACGGTCACCGGCCACACACTCGCGGCGTTGTCCACCGCGTTCCACTCGGTGACTTCGGTGTCCAGCCAGGCCACCCCGGCATTGATCATCAGGCCGTCGATCGGCGCCCACTGCAAGTCCAGTTCGGCACCGAAGATTTCCGATTCCGGCACGTTGGTCAGGCCGCTGATATTGCCGACAAAGGTGACCGCGCGATCGGCCTCCTGCTTGTCCTGGTAGTCGTAGTAAAACGCGGCGGCGTTGAGCTGCATGCTGCCATCGAGCAGGGTGCTCTTGACCCCCAGTTCATAGGAGGTCAGCACCTCTTCCTCGTAGGGCTTGAGCTGCTGGGTGGTATTGGAGTTGGCGCCGTTGAAACCACCCGACTTGAAGCCGTTGGAAACCGTACCGTAGATCAGCACATCCTCGCTGAGCGCATAGTCCAGACCGATCTTGCCCATCCAGCGCCTGGTATCGATGGAGTCCCGGTAGACGTGGAAGGCATCGCTGATCCGCTCGGTGCCGATAACGCCAAACACATAGTTCGGCGAATTCGGGTCGTCGTCGATGGTGCCGCAGTCACCCGGCCTCAGATTGGCACCGAACTGGGCATTGAGGAAGTCCGTGAGAGAGCCGTCATCGGCGGAATAGGTACAGCCCTCCCAGTCCCGCTCCTCTTGGGTATAGCGGGCACCGACGGTCAGCCGCCACTGCTCGGTGAACATCCATTCCACATGGCCGAAAACGGCGTAGGACTCGGTTTCCTGCTTGTAGCGGGTATCGAGTTCGTAAATGGGCGTCACCGCAAAGGGATTGATATTCCAGGGGACCGCGCCGGTACCGTAGAGTGAATCCCCCATGAAGTAGTGGTAGTACTCCTGCATCCTGTCGCTGGAATAGTACAGACCACCGATCCAGCTCAATTGCTCATCGCCTCCCGACAGCCGTAGCTCCTGGGAGAACACCTTGAGATCGGTGGTATTGATATTGCTGGAATCGACAAAGGCGCCACCGTCCCAGTCATTGGCCTCGGTGCGCTCGAATTTGTCGTAGGCGGTGATCGAGGTCAGTGTCATATCGCCGATATTCCAGTTGACCCGCGCCATCACCCCCCTGAGTTCGTTGTCGCGCTGGGGCCTGATATTGAAGGTTCTGCCGGTAATGGGGCTGGTGTAGCTGTTGCTCCAGTCCGCCGCCTCGGCGTCATCGGTGGAGTACCAGGGTGGTGTTTCACCGTAGTGGCTCCCGTTGGGCAGTAGGTATTCGTTGAGTGGATAGTAGGGTCGCCCGGTTTCGGCCAGTCCTATCTCGGTGCCATTGTAGGTGGAGTTGGCGCGGTTTTCCGACCTGTCCTTCACATAGTGGACGTTGACCAGGATGCTGAGATCGTCATTGGCGTCAAAATTGACGATGCCGCGCAGGGCGCTCGCATCCTTTTCCCCGAGATCATCATTGCGGGTAAGGCTGTCCTGCCAGCCCTCACTGGACTGTGTGGTCTTGCCGGCAAGACGGCCCTGGAGCGTATCGCTGCCGCCCGAGACAAAACCCTCCACATCCCAGGTGGAATAGGAACCGTAACTGCCAATCACTCCCGCCTCGAACTCCCGGGTCGGTTTGTTGCTGACAAAGTTGATCTGGCCGGCGGTGGTATTGCGGCCGTAGAGATCACCCTGGGGACCCTTGAGCACTTCCACCCGGGCGGTGTCGAACACCAGACCACGGGTCATCACGGTGTAGGGCATGGCCACTTCGTCGAAATAGATACCCACCGTGGAGGATGCCGCGGTAGAGTAGTCCTGAAAGCCCACTCCGCGAATGGTGTACAGCGGCACACCGGTGGCGGCGGTCTCGTTGACCGTCAGGCCGGGAGTCATCGTGGCAACATCTTCCGCCGTTAGCACGCCGAAGTCCCGCAGCTGTTCGCCGGTGAAGGCGTTGATGGTGATGCCAACGTCATTGGCACCCTGTTCACGCTTCTGCGCGGTCACCACCACTTCCTCGAGTTGTGCCGCGCTGGCCTGCTGCCCGGGGGCGAGCAACGCGGCTACAGCGGCGCACAACAGGGAAGGGCCAAAGGTCGGTTGACTGTGTTTTTGCATGGTGTTTACACCCCCGTGCTGATTGTTATGGTCGGATACAAGGCAAAACATCAGGGCTTATCGTCCGCTGAGTAGACCGTCCTGCCTTCGAATACGGTGCGCAGGACGCGCACATCGCTGATATCCTCGGGCGCGATGTCGAAAATATTGTTCGACAGCACGACAAAGTCGGCCGACTTGCCCACTTCCAGCGAGCCAGTGTGTTGCTCCAGACGCAGCGCCCTGGCACCGTCGATGGTAAAGATGGCGACCGCTTCCTCCAGGGAGATGGCCTGCTCCGGCCACAGCTTGCCGGGCACCTTGCCCTGCGGGTCGGCCCGGGTCACCATGGCTTCCAGCCCCAGCCAGGGATTCATGGTCTCGACCGCGGCGGGCCAGTCGGAACCTGCCAGCACCGGCGCATGCGCATCCAGCAGATCCCGGATCGGGAAGTAATGCTCACCCCGGGGACCCACCGCGCTGATCACGGATTCCATGATGGCGGAGGGATGCCAGAGATAGGGCGACAGATCGGCCACCACATTGAGTCTGGCAAAACGGGGGATGTCGGTTTCGTCGATAAAACCGGCATGCGCCAGTTCGTGCCGCAGGCCGCTGTTGCCGTTGGCCTTGCGCACCGCCTCCAGGGCATCGAGCACGATCCGCACCGAACGATCGCCGGCAGTGTGTATCTTCACGGTGAAACCGCGCTTGTCGAGTTCGATCAGGTCGGCGGTGATGCGCTGCGGGGTCAAATGTGCTTCGCCGCTGACGGTCTTCGCTCCGGGGTGTTCCGGCAGGTAGTCGGCCAGCATGGCAGCGGTCCGCGAGGGAGTCGGTACGCCATCCATGAAAATCTTGACGAAGCGGGTATCCACATGGGTGCTGCGATACTTGTCCCGCATGGCCTCCAGCGCCGCATAATCCAGCACTTCCTGGCGGGCACCATAGGGTGTGCGATAGGACAGCGCCATGTGGACATTCAGTTCACCCGCCCGGTCCATCTGGGTGAGCGCGCGGTAGGAAGGTTCAAGTTCGGAGGCACTCTTGATACCGGTAATGCCGAAAGCGCTGGCGATGCTCACTGCCTTTCTGGCACCCCCCAGATGCTGCTGATCACTGAAATCCGGCAGCACTCCCTCCGCCAGTTGCGCGGCGCCTTCCAGCAGCACGCCATTGGGCTCGCGCGAACCGGCAAGGCGCAGGATGCTGCCATCGGCAGGATCCTGCGTGTCCGCGGTGATGCCGGCAAGCGCCAGTGCCTTGCTGTTGAACCAGGCATTGTGACCGCTGTCATCGCGCAGTATGACCGCCTTGTCAGCGGAAACCGCATCCAGCAGGCCCTTGGGTGAGGCGACGTCAAAGCGCTCGAAGAAGCTGCTGCTCCACTGGCCGCCGCGAATCCAGACCCCCTCCGCCGACTCAGCCACGCATTCGGCCACACGGGCTGCCACTTCCTCGGGGGTGGCACTGAAGGGGAAGTTGCACTCATACAGCACCTTCAGGCCACCCCACACCGGATGGACATGGCTGTCGATGAGGCCGGGCATGATCATCGCCCCGTCGAGGTCGTGCAGACGGGTGGCATCGCCTTTCGAAGCCAATACCTGCTCCCGCTTGCCGACACTGACGATGCGGCCATCGCGAACCGCCATCGCCTCGGCCCAGGGCTGGTCACTGTCGACGGTGTAGATGCTGGCGTTGTAATAGATATCGTCAGCTGGCTCGGCCGCAAGGGCGAACTGGCCCGTGCAAGCGAAAAGTAAACATGCCAAAAGGAATCGGGGGGCTTGCCACATAATCGTTACCTGCCGGTTTTATTGGACAATCGGGCCGATACTAAACCGGGCCACCGGCTCCGGCTTTGACAAAACCGGCCATTCGATTGACCCCGCAGCTGCCGGTTTCGCCATAGGTACGGGCCGCAAGGGAATGGTGCAACGCACCGGAAAAGCCCGCGAGAGCGGGCTGACGGTCGACAGTGTCCGAGGGGGTTCAGCTCAGGGTGAGGATCTGGCGATACGTGGCGCCGTATCCAGGGCCGCGTGCTCTCGATAAGCCTGGGGGCTCTGCCCGACCCAGCTGCGAAACGCGCGACTGAAGGCGCTGGGCTCGGAATAGCCGAGTTCAAAGGCAATTTCCGACAGGGGCATGGAGGTGTGGCTGAGGTAGTGCTTGGCGCGCCGTTCGCGGGCGATTTTCTTGACTTCCTGGAAACAGTAACCGGTGTCGGCCAGCCGGCGGCGCAAGGTGCGCGGAGACATCGCCAGCCGCTCCGCCACCCCCTCCAGAGTCACCGCCTCGTCACTGCCGGCGCGGATCAGCTCGCGACAGATGATCTCCACGATGTCGTGCCCGGTGGTGGCCGAACCAAAATAGGTATGCAGGGCCTGGATGAGAACGCTGTGCAGCAGGCTATCACTGGAATAAAACCGCTGCTGCAGATAGGCACTGTCAAAGCGGAGCAGGTTGCGGTCCTGCCCGAAACTCACTGGCGCCCGGAAAAACTCCTCCAGTACCGTCCGGTTCTGTGCATTGTGGTGCGTAAAATGTACTTCGCCAGCCGGTACCGGCCGACGTGTGGCACTGGCCAGAATATGCGCCAGGAAAGCCAGCAGGTACTCACTCAGCTGCAGGGTATCGGCCTCCGGGGCAGCCAGCACCCGGCAACTAAACTCTGCGCAATCGTCGTCGACCTCGATATGGATTTCCAGGGCAGTATCGACGAAGCGGTCATAGCGGCGCAGGCAACGCAAACCCTCCACCACCGACGGCGCCGTCACCATGGCGTGAATCAGCAGGCTTGACGCCTCGAAATGAAAACGACGGGCCATGTCCAGGCCCAGCGCCGGGTTGGCACAGAGTCCGGCTGCCCCTGCAAACAGGTTCAGCACCTTGCCAACCGGCAGCGGTACGCTGTATTGCTCGCAGGCCCTGTCGTCCAGGCCACAGGCCATGAACAGCGCCGCCGGATCAACTCCCAGGTCCAGCAGGTAGCTGCGAACATAAATGGCAAAACGCGGAGACAGGCTCGGCGCAAACTCACCCCTGGTTGCAGTCCTGCCCTGCGGGCCAAGGAACTTTGCAATCGACGGGGCTCGCATGACCCACCCTCCGGGTCTAGGGCTTCATCTGACTGTAATAGGCGGCCAGTGCCTTGAAATCGGCATCGTCATAGGGCATCAGGGCAGCCTGCATCAGCGAATGCACCCTGTCTCCACGCCGGTAGGCCTGCAGCTGCTGCACCAGATAGGGCGCATGCTGACCGGCGAGTACCGGCCACTCATCCGCCACAGGGGCACCCCACATGCCATGACAGGCTGCGCAGCGACCCGCGAGGTTGCGACCGGTCTCGACCAGTTCGGCCTCACCACTGGCAGAGGTCGGCGCGGGCTGGCTGGAAAAATACCCGGCCAGTACCTTGATGTCTGCATCGGAAAGATTGCCCACGAAGGGCGCCATGGCCGGGTTGCTGCGCTCCCCGTCACGAAACGCTGTGATCTGCCTGATCAGATAGCCGGCATGCTGCCCGGCCAGATTCGGCCACTGCGGATTGAAGGCCGCACCACCCGCTCCGTGACATGCGCTACAGCTTCCGGCCTGCGCCGGTGCCTCGGCGAGTGCGACGCTCGCCAGGGCGGCCAGTGACAGGGTGGCCAGCACCCGATACACATTTTTTTTCATTGCTCTCCCCCGGTGGTATCGACCAACACCCGCAGCAGCTGTCCGCGGTATTGGTCAACCTCATTGAGCGGCCGCCTGCGCGACTGCCCCACTTCCTCTGCGGAGTAGGGCCTGAAATCGTCCGCCAGACTATCGCCCGCAAATTCGAGCACTATCCAGTTCAGAACTCCGGCCAGACGCTCGTCGTCGAGCGCGGAGATCGCCGACCCGGGCACCCGCACCAGGTATTCCCGCCCGGATGTACTGCCCAGGAACAAGCCGACATGCCCTTTCAGGCGCGGTACGGTGTCGGCGCCAGCGCCATCGGGAGAATGGCAGCCCTGACAGTGCAACTGGTAGTCAAACTGCGCCTGCCGGTAGGCTCGATCCCCCATTGCCATGGCGGGAACGACACAGGCCAGCAGCAGGATGGCTACCGCCCTGATCATGCGTCTTCCAGTGCCACGCCCACCACGATGGCGGTGGAACAGTGGTAGGCAGCGCTGCTGGTGCCCAGACACCAGTTGATATCGTTGGTCTTGTCGGGCCGATAGGGTGGACGATCGCCCTCGTCGCGCTGGCACAGGCAGGCGCCGCAGGACGATTTGCCGCAGCAGTCGTTCTAGGAGATCACATAGTTGCGACCGTCCGCCGGGTTGTGGCAGGTGCCAATCCAGGTCACCGGCGACATTTCCGTTCCCGGTGGACAGGTATTGGCGCTGCCGCCACAGCAGTCGCAGAGGAAACCGTCGATGGCGCAGTAACGCCAGTAATCGCAACTGGCGGGGTCGCCCGGCTCAAGGGGCTGCGCGCCTGTGTCCGCGGCGCGCGCCACCGGCAGCAGGGGAAGCGCCGCGCTGCCCACCAACAGGCCGCCCAGGCCCTTGAGCAGGCCCCGCCGGGAACTGCGCTGGGCAAGTTCGCGGCTGCGCCTTTCGATCATCTGGTCGAGAATCTTCATGCCTTGTCTGCCTCCACGTGTTGCACACCGCTATTGCGCTTGTTCATGTAGTCCTGGATCGAGGCCACCTTCAGTTCCTTGGCTTCGAACAAACTGTCCAGATGCTCCCGGGAGTTGATGATGCCCATGGATGCAATCCTGCCCTGCTCGTCGATCAGCACCGCATAGGGCAGTTTCGAGACTCCGTAGGTCTTGCCCAGCAGTTCGGACAGCACATAGGGAAAAGCCTCCAGCCCCTTGCGGGCCACGTAGGCGCGGTGATCACGCTCGTCGCCATCACTTGCCAGCAGCACTTCCAGCCAGTTGCGCTCGGTCCGGGCGGCGGATTTGAGCACCGGGGTCAATTCATTGCACACGGGGCAGTCCGGGGACAGGAAAAACAGCAGGCGGGCACGTCCATCACCAGCGCCACCAACCACCCGCTTCTGCCCGGCGAGGTCGGTGACCGCCACCTCGGGCGCCGGCGAACCCACCTTCAGTTGCTGGTTCAGCATCAGCGCGCCAGCGGGGGCCACCCGCTCGTAGAGCACGCCAATCTGGCGTGCCAGGGCAAGGCTCACCAGCACCATCGCCAGAAAACCGATCCACAACACAATGTTGGACACCACCAGCCAGTCCATTCTCAGTATCCTCCCGTCAAGCGCTGGGCATTGTCGAGCAACTGCTCGCAGCACAGGTAAAGCAATACCAGAAAACAGGCCACTGACAACGCCAGGGCCAGGGTAGACACCATACCCAGGGGGGCCGGCACCACGGCAATGGCCCCCAGGCACAGGGCGGCGCAGATCAGGTTGCGCAGCACCAGTGCCGGACTCAAGGTCAGCTCAGCGGCCGGGCCGGCGCATCCGCAGCGCAGGTCGCGCCGGCCCTGTAACAGCTTGCTGCCCATCATCAGCGCATAGGCGAACAGCAGGCCGGCGGCGCAGGCCAGCCCCAGGGCACGGGTAGCAGGCAGCAACAGCAACACCGCGAGTGCGCCCTCTCCTGCTGCGAGCAAGGCCACCAGCGAGCGCGGTACCGGGGAGCCCAGGTAGTTCGCCACCAGCGCGCCGTAGAACGACAGGTCGCTCCACTTGTGCCAAGCCGACAGGCCGAACAGCCAGGCCGCGAACAGGGCAACCCCATATGACAGTACATCCGGCATGGGGATAACCTAGCGCGCCGGATGCAGCATCAGCGGTGTTTCCTGGCCGAGATCGGTAATCGTCTTGATATACTGGCCACTCTTGCCGTCGTACAGCTCCAGCCCCATGTTGACCGGGTTGGTCACCAGCAGTTTTGGCTCTTTGCCGCGACTGACGGCAATGGTCAAACCCCATTCCTGCAGCGCGATGCGCCCCACCCGCGTTTTTTTCTTTGGATCGAAAACCCAGACTTCAGAACCGCCACCGTTCTGGCTGCCGTCGCCGGCGTCCGGGTGC
>JBKDZQ010000016.1:0-2558 GCA_047971325.1 Parahaliea sp. | reverse complement strand
TGTGTTCCCGGCCGGCACCGCCAAAGGTGCGCAGCGCCTGGGGCATCTCCCCCGCATCGGCGGTGAGATCGTCGACAATGTGCGCCACGCTGGCCCGAGTGCGTGGACGGTCGGTCCAGTGCGACTTCAGCGCACCGGGCTGCATCTGTTCGAAACCCAGCGCCAGCGCGCAGTCGACCTGGCCACCTTCCACAGCGGCGCGCGCCAGGTACAGGGCACTGGAGCCGGTAGAGCAGTTGTTGTTGACATTGACCACCGGGATCGCCGTGCGCCCCACTTCATACAGCGCCGTCTGGCCACAGGTGGAATCGCCATAGACATAGCCGGCAAAAGCCATCTGTACCTTGCCATATTCCAACCCCGCATCCTTCAGTGCCAGGCGCACCGCCTCGGCTCCCATTTCCGTGTAACTGGCACTGGCACCAGGCTTGGCGAAGGGAATCATGCCGACCCCGGCGATAACAGCAGGCTTGCTCATCGAGTGAACTCCTTGAAATCAGGCCGCTCAGGCACGACCGGTGGATGTACTGGGTATCCGCCCGGCCTCTGCCCCGCGGATACCGACAACTTTCGGTAATCCTAGCCACCGCCGGACCAGCCAGCGACGATCAAAGGAACCAATTTAGGATGAAAGCGGGAGGGCCCGTTACCAACCCAAGGTGGGATTGGCGCTGCAGGCCCTGGACATGGCGGCCGGGACCAATACACCTTAACTCAGCGCTATTGGGGCAGAGAGCGCCGAACTTGTGCGGATACGTTATAAGAATGGCTTTGGTAAAATGCACCTGGTGCTGGCGCAATACCCTTGCGGACCGGTCGCTCTGGAGATTCCGGCAAGGCCGGTGGTACTCTGGTCAAGCCCCGGAAGTGGCATAATGCCCTTGGCTACCACGGGGGATGACGGGCTTGCCAGGGTATGGCGAGAAGCCCTCAGGGCCACAGGTGCCCCGGCCATGCCTCGACGGCAACAGGGCCCAACGGGAAAGAACCGGGAGGAAAAAGTTTGCAGCCTGGAATGAAGCTGGCCACAATACCGGCGTCAAGCCAACCATCGCCAGTTCAACTCAGCACTGCCACCTGCGAAAAGTATGTCTATGCCATCAAACCTTTCCGGCCAGTACGCGGCGATTCTGCAGTCCAAGATCACGCCACCCATTTCCGGCCGTCATCACCTGCAACGGGAGGACATTGTCCAGACAATTGCCGATGCGGACTCGGCTCGCCTGGTAATGGTATCCGCCGGGGCCGGATTCGGCAAAAGCACGCTCCTGCAGCAGTACCACGCCCACTGCCTTACCATCGGCCGCGCGGCCATCTGGCTCACCGCGGATGCATCCGACAACGACCTGCAGCGTTTTATCAACCATATCGACGCCGCCTTCCATCGGCAGCGGACCGCACCGGACCCCGGCGGCGACGGCGCCCTGTTCGATGCCGGCGACGATCTACTGAATCGCATCGGTACGATTCAGGTACCCTTCTCACTGCTTATCGACGAATTCGAGCAGGTCAAAAACCAGCAGGTACTGGACTTCGTACAGCAGCTGCTCGAAAGAATGCCACCCACCGGCCTGCTATTGATTGGCTCGCGGACAACGCCGGATTTTCGCGTTGGTCGCCTGCGCGCCCGCGGCCAGGTGATTGAGATCGGCCCCATTCTGTTGCGTTTCTCCCAGAGCGAAACGAGCCGGCTGGTGCGCGACATACACAAACTGGCACTGGGAGACGAAGACATCGCCGCCCTGCACCGGCAAACCGAAGGCTGGCCGGCGGCCATCTATCTCGCGATTCTTTCGCTGTACAATCACAGTGACTACGCGACCTTCGTGGCCTCTTTTTCCGGTAGCCATCTCGAATTGGCCGAGTATCTGGCGGAAGACATTCTCTCCAAGCAGAGTATTGAAAACCAGGCCTTCCTGATGGAGACCAGTATTCTCGACCAGCTGACCGCCCCCCTGTGCGACGCCATAACCGGGCGCAACGACAGCCAGCAAGTACTGGATTATCTCGAAAGTGCCAACCTGTTCCTGTTTCCCGCGGACGATAGGCGGGAGTGGTACCGCTACCATCGCCTGTTCGCCAGCTTCCTGCACGGTGCGCTGAAACGCCGCGACCCCGAGCGCCCCAGGGCCCTGCAGCGAGCGGCGGCGCGCTGGTATTTTTCAGTCAACCGTCCCATCCGGGCCATCAATCACCTGATCGAAGCCAGGGATATCGCCGAGGCATCCAGGCGGATCGCCGAACACGCGGCAGAGCTTATGAATGCCGGGCGCTCGCGCCTGCTGCTGAGATGGCTGGACCATCTCCCGACGGATATGCTGTATGCCGAACCCAAGCTGCTCGTCGCCTGTGCCTGGGCGCTGATTGTCAATCGGCACTACCAGGACGCAAGCCGTATACTGGAATATTTCGCCACCAAGGAGCAGGACGCCCAGTATAAACCGTACACACTGGAAATAGACACCTTGCGCTGCCTGCTGTTGCTGGTGACTGATCGGGTCGAGGAATGCTGTGTTTTTGGCCTGAAGCAACTCGACCACCTGCTGCCCAGCGACCAG
>JBKDZQ010000015.1:0-4039 GCA_047971325.1 Parahaliea sp. | reverse complement strand
CTGGGGTAACAACAGGTCAATTTCGTTGCCGTTGCTGTCGAGAAAGAAATAGAGGTCGCTGCGTTTGCCGCGATTCGCCTG
This sequence comes from Parahaliea sp., assembly GCA_047971325.1. Lineage (GTDB taxonomy): Bacteria > Pseudomonadota > Gammaproteobacteria > Pseudomonadales > Halieaceae > Parahaliea. The sequence continues at coordinate 3,958 of JBKDZQ010000015.1, read as the reverse complement.
CGCTTTGAGACATTCGCTGATCACCAGGTTTTCAAACAGTTGTCCGATCAGGGGGTCGCGCGCGACCTGTTGCGGGTGTTCGATGCCCAGCAGGTAGCTCAGCAGGCCTGTCTCGACGAAATAGTATTTCGGCGCTTTTATCACGCGTTTACCGAAGTTATTGAAGTAGGGCGGCAGCTTGAAAACGATGTAGGAGGCTTCGAGCACCGACAGCCAGTTTTTGATGGTTGTTGCACTGATGCCGACATCGTTAGCCAGCGATTGGTAATCCATCAACTGGCCAGCCCGCCCCGCCAGCAGCTTGAGAAAGTTCTCGAAGGTGTTCTGGTCTTTCAGGTTGATGAGCTGGCGAACGTCGCGCTCGACATAGGTCTGGTAGTAATTGGAGTACGCCTGGATGGGGCGCTGGTGCTGGTCGTAGATACGCGGCAGAAAGCCCTGAAAAATATAATCGGCCGCCGTGGGCAGGCCAATGCCGGCATCCTGCAATTCTGCCATTGAAAACGGGTACAGATGCAGCAGCGCCGTTCTGCCCGCCAGCGACTGGTTGATCGCGGCGCGCAGTTCCAGCTGGTGAGACCCGGTCATGACAAATTGGCCGTTTTGCTGCCGCCGGTCCACCTCCACCTGGATATAGCTGAGCAGTGCGGGAACCCGCTGTATCTCATCCAGGATGACTTTGCCTTCGAAGCGGGCCAGAAATGCCTTGGGGTCGGTGGTGGCAAACTCGCGCTGTTCGGGCAGCTCCAGGTTGACGTAATCGTAGCCCGCCAGGGTACGGGCGAGTGTGGTTTTCCCGGCCTGCCGCGGACCGAGCAGGGTAATGCAGGGGTATTCCTTCAACAGGCGATGGAGTTCTTGTTCGAGATGGCGGGTGATCATGTTGCGAAGCATATTTTATGCGAAAAGAAAGTTAAAGTTTTGTTTTACATAAAATTGCATGGTTGAGCGGCACCCATGGGTGGTCACCCATAAACCCCCGGGAATGTGACAGGCGCGATGTATGGAGAAGGATGAAGCTAGACAATCCGCGAATAGCGCTGGCCGGGGGCGGCCTCCAGGTAGGCGTCGAACAGCATGCACAGGCGCCGCACCAGCAGGCGGCCGGCGGGGGTGACATCCATCCCGTTCGGGCGCAGTTGTACCAGTCCATCTTCCGCCATTGGCCGCAGGGCGTGCAGGGCGCTGGCGAAATAGCTTTCGAAATGGATGCCAAAGCGCTGTTCGATGTCGGTGAAGTCGAGGCTGAAGTGGCAGATCAGCTGGTTGATGACGGCGCGCCGCAGCAGGTCGTCGCCGTTCAGGGTCAGGCCGCGACAGGCGGGCTCGCGGCCCGGCTCCAGCGACTGGGCGTAGCGGATCATGTCTTTGTGGTTCTGCATGTAGATATTGTCGATGGCGCTGATCGAGGACAGGCCAAAGGCCAGCAGGTCGCAGTCCCGGTGGGTGGTGTAGCCCTGGAAATTGCGCTGCATGAGCCCCTGCGCCTGGGCACGGGCCAGGCTGTCGTCGGGGCGGGCGAAGTGGTCCATGCCGATGTACACATAGCCCGCCGCCTGCAGGCGCTCGATGGCGTGCTGCAGTATGGCCAGCTTTACCTGCGGCGCCGGCAGGGTGTCAGAGGCGATGCGGCGCTGGGTCTTGAACAGGTGGGGCATGTGGGCGTAGTTGAACAGGGACAGGCGGTCCGGCCCCAGTTCGATGACCTGCTCCAGGGTGGCGGCGACGCTCGCCAGACTCTGCAGGGGCAGGCCGTAGATCAGGTCCATGCTCAGGGAGTGGAAGCCCTCGGTGCGGGCGCGTCGGCACAGGGCGGCCACTTCCTCCACGCTGTTGAAGCGGTTGACGGCCTTTTGTACCTCGGGGTTGAAGTCCTGCACCCCCATGCTCAGGCGGTTGAAGCCAATTTCCCGCAGCACGCCCAGGCGCTCCTCGCCGAGGCGCCCGGGGTGAATTTCCACTGAGTAGTCGCCGCTGTCATCCTCCAGTAGCCGGAAATGGCGGCGGGTGGCTGTCATCAGCTGAAGCATCTCGGCGTCGCTGATAAAGGTCGGGGTGCCGCCGCCCCAGTGCAGCTGTTGCACTGGCCGTGCGGTGTCGAACTGGGCGGCGCGCAGGGCCAGTTCGCGCTCCAGCAGCTCCAGGTAGGGGGCAGCGCGCTTCTTGATGGCGGTGATGATCTTGTTGCAGCCGCAGTAGAGACAGACGGTATCGCAAAAGGGGATGTGGACTTACAGCGACAGCGGCCGGCCGCTCGCATAGCCGCGGGCGCTGGCCGCCTCGACCTCGCTGGCGGCAAAAGGCTCCCAGAACTGGGGCGCCGTGGGATAGGAAGTATAGCGCGGGCCGGCGAGGTCGTAGCGTTCAATCAGGGCCTGGTCCCAGCGCGTGAGGGACTTGTGCATCGGTTGCCTCCCCGTCTGCTGTGGCCGGCAGTCTAGGACTTTCGAGGGGGCGCCAGCAAGGCTGGCGTGTGCCTGATGGCCGCTGCATTGAGGCGGGTCAGTTTTTCACTCTTTTTTCTGGTGCCCGAGGCTAGCTATCCGCCTGCCTCTGGAACCCTATATGTTGTGTCTGCCAGGGGTTATGCTACCTATATATGGCCTGGCCAAGTTCGTGTAAAACGATAATATATTGCCATTTTGGGGACAACTTCGGCAATCTGGCAGGCATAGTCTGGTTTCTTCCGGGAGGTTTCGGAAATGGCCGGGCAGCTGCAACAATGCGACGATACCCGTACTTGCGACCGCCACCGTTCGGGGGCGGCGTGGCTTGCAACAGGGCATAACACAGGGAGACGCCATGTCCATCGAGGTCATTCATTCCGCCAAATCGCCAACCGGCGTCAATATTAAACTGCAGGACGCCTCGGCGGATATCTGGGACAAAAAATACCGCCTGAAGGACAAGCAGGGCAAGGCGGTGGACCCGGATATCGACGGCACCTACAAGCGCGTGGCCCGGGCGCTGGCGGAGGTGGAGGCCGAGCCGCTGCGCGACAAGTGGTACGGGCGCTTCCTGTGGGCCCTGCGCAACGGCGCCATTCCGGCTGGCCGCATTGTGTCCAATGCCGGCTCCCTGGAGCACAAGCCCGCCACCTCCACCATCAACTGCACCGTGTCCGGCACCATTCCCGATTCCATGCAGGGCATCCTGGAGAAAAACCTGGAGGCCGGGCTGACCCTCAAGGCGGGCTGCGGCATCGGCTACGAATTCTCCACCCTGCGGCCCAAGGGCGCCTATGTATCCGGCGCCGGCGCCCACACCTCGGGCCCGCTGTCCTTCATGGATATCTTCGACAAGATGTGCTTCACCGTGTCCTCCGCCGGCGGCCGCCGGGGCGCGCAGATGGGCACCTTCGATGTCAGTCACCCGGACGTGGTGGATTTCATCCGCGCCAAGCGCGAGGACGGCCGCCTGCGCCAGTTCAACCTGTCGCTGCTGGTAACCACGGAATTCATGGAGGCGGTCAAGCACAATCGCGACTGGGCCCTGTGTTTCCCTATTACCGAAAAGGAGGCCAGGGGCAGCAAGATCGACCTTGGCGATGACAGCCAGGTGGTGTGGCGCGATGTGCCCGACAACAGCCCCTACGTGAAGGACGCCAGGGGCCGGGTGGCCTGCTGGGTGTTCAAGACCGTGCGCGCGCGCAAGCTGTGGAATGTCATCATGACCTCCACCTACGATTATGCCGAGCCCGGTTTCATCCTGATCGACAAGGTCAACCAGGAGAACAACAATTGGTACTGCGAGAGCATCCGCGCCACCAATCCCTGCGGCGAGCAGCCCCTGCCGCCCTACGGCAGCTGCCTGCTGGGCTCCATCAACCTGACCCGTTTCGTCCAGCACCCCTTCACCGAGAAGGCCAGCTTCGACTGGACCAGCTTCCGCGAAATCACCGCCGTGTTCACCCGCATGCTGGACAACGTGGTGGAAATCAACGGCCTGCCGCTGGAGC
>JBKDZQ010000014.1:0-4643 GCA_047971325.1 Parahaliea sp. | reverse complement strand
CAGGAGTATCGCCGAGGCGGTTTCAGCCGGAAGCAGAAGTGCCATGGACTGGTGGGCGATTCGGGATTTCCGTGTTTTTTGCCGGCCATTGGCCGTCGTGTTGTGCTGTCGTTTGCTCATCTGTGCTATGCCTGAGGACCAGTACCTTCATCCGCTACTGCCCGTTTCCAGGCATCGTCGATGCTCTCGTTGATGCACTGGGTGTAGCGTTCACTATCCGGCATCATTTTGCTGCACGCGGTGTAGCCGAAGGCGGCCGTGTCGGCATAACTGGTCATGTAGTTGAGCAGGCCGATACCGTCCATCAGCGGACCCGCTCCGGTGGAAAGTACCATGGGGGCGCCAAGTAGCTCCTGTGTCTCGCGGGATCCCGCGGCATTTGAAACTACGGTATTGATCGTGCCGGTAAGCCCCAGGCGTCCGAACTGTCGCGCCAGCTTCATTCCCGTCGCCATCAAGGGCGCAGGTATGGCATCCAGCAGATCACCCACCGCATCCATTCCCAGCAGGTGCATGGAGCGCTTGGAGGCTTCGGAATCGGCGGCAATCACCGCCAGGCGCTCCAGCGGGTCCTCTATATCGCTGGCCATGGTGACCACCATGCCGGTGATGTTGTTGCCAATCTCCTCCCTGCCGGCTTCGCTGCGCAGGGCGACGGGGGTCATCGCACGCAGGGGCGCTTCCGGCAATTCACTGTGCAGTGCCAGATAGCGCCTGAGCGCTCCGCCAAACACGGTCAGAGCAACATCGTTCAGGGTAGCGCCATGGACGCGGCGCCTTATACGCTTGAGTTTGTCCAGTTCTACAAAGCAGGTGTCGATAATTCTTCCCGCTCCAATCTCGCCGTTGAATCTTGTGCGGGGCACGAGGCCGCTGCTACCGCGTCGTCGTTCCCGGTGCAGCAGTTGTCGGGACAGTCCCGGTGCGAGGCCAGCGAGTGCCTGTAGTGAGCGCAACGGCTTCAGCGCCAGATTGACCGTACCCCGACCGAGCAGGTTCAGCGACGAGGGAGGAGGTTGTGTAGCGGCCCATCCGGATTCATTCCCGCTTGCTGCGGAACCGGCATCGTGCAGTACCTTGGTTATCGCCAGTGAGGCCTTGCCATCCATGGCAGCGTGGTGAGCCTTCAGCAGGACCGCGAATGCGTTGGGCTGCAACCCGGCTATTTCGTCCAGCCCCTCGATGACATAGAGCTCCCATAGCGGTCGTGCCAGATCGAGCGGAGCGGCGTGCAGATCCGATACCAGGCGACGAAACGCGTCCCAATTGCCCGGTTGCGGCAGTGCTACCGATCTGGCGTGGTACCGCAGGTCGAAGCGGTCGTCTTCTACCCACCACGGGCGGTCAAGGCCCGCCGGGACGTGGGCCAGCTTCATCCGAAACGGCGCAAGGAGGCTGCCGCAACGGCGGATGTGGGCGAACACCTCATTGAAGCCAGGTTTGCGCTGACGCGGCTTGCGTTGATATACCCATATGGACGAGGCATTGCTGGGTGAACGCTCTGTGTCGTTGAGCAAAAAAGTAGCATCAATCGGATTGAGCTGACGCATCGCCACTCCTGATATCTTGTTCTTTGCCGCCGGTGAATGATCCCTGGCTGTCGCTGCACGCCAGTTTGGGTACCCTCCGGCGAAAAGGCCGGAACGGCAGACATGATCTCCTTAAACTAATATATATAGATAAAAATACCGGGTCAAGCTCCAGGACTATGGTACTGCTTCACTCGATAAAACGAAGCAACTGGTCACGCTGCGTGGGAGAAAATTGCCTTGTGCTGTCGGTGCGAACAGAGTTCGGGTATCGCTCCGGTTGCGAGGCAAAACACGCCTCCACCGGGGGGCCAGATGGTTGTGAGCTCCTGCTAACGGTGGAGAGAATATCGGGCCGTCGCCCCTGGCCGACGAAGTAGGCTTTCTGGACGAGGACACAGTAGGTGGCTTGCTCCGGGTCGAGAGTCGTTCTCGCCCATCGGGCGAAGCCGTTGAGCACAGACAGTCCCTGCATGGGACCTCGGGTGACGATCAGAGTGTCGTCATCGACCCGAAGGAATACAAAACGCTCCGCTTAAAAAGTTGACAGGTAGCGTCTGAGAATCTCTTCAAACAGCCCCTCTTCTCCCTTCCGGTTGGACTTGATCGCTTCCGCCAGAGCCGGGAACCTCGACTTGTCGATGTCAGGTGGAAAGGCCTCCTGGCCGCGGGCGCGGCTCATCGCGCCGAGCAGGACCGCACCAAATGTGATTTTTTCCAGCCCCTCCATAATGACCATCTTCTGCTTGGCGGGAACCTTATACTGGCGCAGCCAGAATTCGTATGTTGGAAGCATGACCTGCTCCGGATACACCTCGAGGAGGAGCGGGGCGGCGTTGGGGTGTTTAAGCATGGTTTTCCTTGCCCATTTGCAAAGATCCACCATGGATTCCTTCCAGTCCTTTTGCCGGTTGATGCGCGAGGGTGGAGGGCGGCTGAGGATCAGGCGGGCTACGCCCGCCATGAGTTCCGATTTGTTTTCGAAGTGGTAGTAGAGAGAGGGGGCCCTTACACCCATCCGACGGGCCACGGCTTGCAGGCTTAATTTGTCGAGTCCCTCTTCATCAAGAATTTCAAGCGCGGCCTGAATGGCGCCTTCTCTCGAGATCATCGGCTTTGATGGTCGTCCCATACCCCTTCCCTAATACTAAAGCATTACAACACCCGGTCTTAGGCTGTAATTGGGGTATCAAAGCTGACAGACAGGACTATACAGGCTTTTCTACGATACCGCCGTCGACCACTAGGGTCGTGCCATTCATGTAGCTGCCCGCTTTACTTGCCAGCAACAGCAACGGAACGGTTAAATCCCCAAGTTCCCCCATGCGCCCTGCCGGAATACAGCGAATATAGCGCTCGCCTTCCTCGGAGTCAAAGTAGGATGAGTTGATGTCGGTGCGGAACCAGCCCGGACACAGGGCGTTGATTCTCAGGCCCTTGCGCGCCAGCTCGGCAGACATGGAGCGCGTTAGCTGTACCACACCTGCCTTCGACACGTTATAGGCGACCTTCATGATGCCCGTATGCAAGCCGTAGATGGAGCTGATATTGATGATGCTGCCTTCGATGCCAGAGTCGATCATCTGCCGGGCCGCCGCTCGCGCCACGCGCCAGGCACCGTCAAGGTTGGTGTCCATGATCCAGCGCCAGTACGTTTCGTCGGTATCGAGAAATTTCAGTGGGTCCGAGGCCACACCGGCATTGTTGACGAGGATATCCGGGGTAATACCCGCACCTGCCAGTTGCTGGAAGGCGCCGTTGACGCTGCTGGCATCCTGCACATCAATGGGTATTGCAAGCGCCTCGCCTCCGGCTCCTACAATGTTGGCGAGCTGTTCTTCAAGCTTGTCGACCCGTCGCGCCGCGAGTGCCACGCGGACACCTTCCGCCGCGAGTACTTTCGCGAAATGGGCGCCCAGTCCACTGGAGGCTCCGGTTACCAGTGCGGTTTTTCCCCGAAGGCCGAAATAATCATGCGTCATTGGAAAATTCACTCCATTGCCTGGTGGTTTAACGTCCTGTCCATTGGGGCGGGCGTTTTTCAGCAAACGCCCGCGGGCCTTCGCGCAGATCGGCTGAGCGAAACAGAGCCTTTGTCGCAGGATAGCGGGATTGCGCGGTGTAAGCGGCCATCACGGAGAGCTCGTCGAGGCCGCGATTGACGATCTGTTTCGAGGCGCGAATGGACATGGGCGAGCAGGCGGCAATACGCTCCGCCCACGACAAAGCGCAGTCCATGAGTTGCTCGGCAGTGGTAACTTCGTTGACAAAACCGAGCGACTTCGCCTCGCGAGCACCCACCGTACGGCCAGTAAGGATCATCCCCATCGCCTGCTTCAATCCGATCTGGCGTGGCAGACGCAACAGCCCACCGGCCAGGGCCGCAAGACCTACCTTGGGCTCGGGCAGGGCAAATTCGGCACTATCGCTGGCAACAATCAGATCGCAGGCCAGTGCGATCTCGAAGCCTCCCCCCATGGCGACCCCGTTGACCGCAGCGATCACAGGCTTGCTGATCTCGAAATTTGCAGTAAGGCCAGCGTATCCCAGCGCGGGTTCCTCGATCTGTTCACCATTGGCCATGGCCCGGGAGAAGTACTTCAGGTCGTTGCCGGAGCAGAAAGCCCTGTCTCCAGCCCCGGTGACAATGGCAACCCACTGTTCCGCGTCTTGCTCGAACTCGGACATGATCTCGGCGAGTTCGGCATTGGCCGGAGGGTGCAGTGCGTTCATGGCCTCGGGGCGGTTGATGGTGACGATGGTCACCCGTCCGCGCCGCTCCACCGTGGTGTACTGGCGCCGCGGGGACTTGCCCTCGTGGTCGCTGTCGGCAATCCAGGTTGGCTTGCCAAAGGCATCATTGCGCACTTCACCTGTGACGCCAACTGCCGATGACTCCCAGCTGGTAAGCAGTGAGAGTGAAGCGGCGGCCCGGGGCACGACGCGGGCCATAGTGCGCTCACCGGAGGGGGTGCGCAAAATGACCACACCCTGGAGGGGCTCGCCGTCTCGCCCGTAATGTACGGTGTAGGTTTCAATGGTCGCGGGTCCGGAGTACTCCTCCAGCACGGGGGGAGGCGGGTCGCGACGCTCATCCGCGAGCGCCTGCAGGGT
>JBKDZQ010000013.1:0-6690 GCA_047971325.1 Parahaliea sp. | reverse complement strand
AGCTGGCGGAGCGCCTGTGCCAGATCATGCCGGGGATGGACATGGTGCGGATGGTGAATTCGGGCACGGAGGCGACGATGAGTGCGATTCGCCTGGCCCGGGGGTTTCCCGGGCGGGACCGGATTGTCAAGTTTGAGGGCTGTTACCACGGTCACTCGGATTCGCTGCTGGTGAAGGCGGGTTCGGGGGCACTGACGCTGGGGGTGCCGAGTTCGCCGGGGGTGCCGGCGGCACTCGCGGACCACACGCTGACGCTGGCCTACAACGATATCGAGGGGCTCCGGCGGGCCTTTGCGCGGTACGGCGATACGGTGGCCTGTGTGATTGTGGAGCCGGTGGCGGGCAATATGAACTGCATTCCGCCGCTGCCGGGCTTTCTGGAGGCGCTGCGGACAGTGTGCTCGGCGCACGGGGCACTGCTGATTCTGGACGAGGTGATGACGGGCTTTCGCCTTGGACTGCAGGGCGCCCAGGGCCACTACGGTATCGAGGCGGACCTGACCACGCTGGGCAAGGTGATCGGCGGCGGCATGCCGGTGGGAGCCTTCGGCGGCAAGCGCTCGATCATGGAGCACATCGCACCCCTTGGGCCGGTGTACCAGGCCGGTACGCTGTCGGGCAATCCGGTGTGCATGGCGGCGGGGCTGGCGACGCTGGCACTGATTTCGGCGCCGGGTTTCTACGAGCCCATTTTCGAGCGCACCAGGGCCCTGTGCGAGGGGCTGGAGGCGGCGGCGCGGACAGCGGGCGTGCCCTTTACCACCAACCATGCGGGTACGATGTTCGGCGGTTTTTTCACCGCAGAGGCGCAGGTGAGCAACTACCAGCAGGTGATGGCCTGCGACACGGCCGCCTTCAACCGCTTTTTCCACGCCATGCTGGCGGAGGGAGTTTACCTGGCACCGGCTTCCTACGAGGCGGGTTTTCTGTCCGCCGCCCACACCGACGCGGATATCGAGGCCACCCTGGCCGCCGCACGCCGCGCCTTTGCCAGCCTGGGAGCGCAGTCATGACCAGTACCTTCAGCAGCGCCCGCGCGCCCTTTCCCGCCACCCGCATGCGGCGCCTGCGGGCCACCGCCTTTGCCCGCGCCCTGGTGCGCGAGAGCGCGCTGTCGCCGGCGGACCTGATCTACCCGGTGTTTGTGCTGGAGGGCAGCGGCCAGCGCGAGGCGGTGCCCTCGAAGCCCGGGGTGGAGCGACAGAGAGTGGACATGCTGCTGGAGCTGGCGCGGGAGGCTCATGATCTTGGCATTCCGGCGCTGGCCCTGTTCCCGGTGGTGCCGGCCGGGCGCAAGAGCCTGGATGCCAGTGAAGCCTGGCGGGCGGACGCGCTGGTGCCAACGGCGGTGAAGGCGCTCAAGGACGCCCTGCCGGAGCTCGGCGTGATCACCGACGTGGCGCTGGACCCCTACACCACCCACGGCCAGGACGGCATTATCGACGAGGCCGGCTATGTGCGAAATGACCTGACCTCCGAGGCCCTGGTGCGCCAGGCCCTGTCCCACGCCGATGCCGGCGCCGATGTGGTGGCGCCCTCGGACATGATGGACGGGCGTATCGGCGCCATCCGCCGGGAGCTGGAGGCCGGCGGGCACGTCAACACCCTGATCCTGGCCTACGCCGCCAAGTACGCCTCCAGCTACTACGGCCCCTTTCGCGACGCGGTGGGCTCCGCCGGCAATATCAAGGGCGGCAACAAGTTCAGCTACCAGATGGACCCGGGCAACAGCGACGAGGCCCTGCACGAGTGCGCCCTCGACCTGGCGGAGGGAGCGGACATGATCATGGTCAAGCCGGGCATGCCCTACCTGGACATCGTGCGGCGCGTGAAGCAGGAGCTGAAGGTGCCAACCTTCGCCTACCAGGTCAGCGGCGAGTACGCCATGCACATGGCGGCCTTCGAGCGCGGCTGGCTGGCACCGGAAGCGGTGATGCTGGAATCCCTGCTGGCCTTCAAGCGCGCCGGCTGTGATGGCATCCTCACCTATTTCGCACTGGCGGCGGCACGCGCGCTGCAGTAAGCCGATGATCCGGTTGCGCACTCTCGTTCTCTGCCTTGCCATCGGCCTGCCGACCACGCTGTCCGGGCAGGCGGCGGCGGAGTGCAGTTGCCTGTGGGAAGGCAGTTTCAACAAGGTCCAGGGCAAAGCCGACCTGGTGGTGAGCGGCACGGTGACCAGCGCCCGGGGCAACTCCATCGATTTCGCGGTGGAGCGGGAACTGCGCGGCGGCAGGGGTGCGGAAACCGTGCGGGTGTGGCTCAAGACCGGCGACTACTGCCGCCCGGAGGCGGACCTGTTCCCCACCGGCAGCCAGTGGGTGATGGCGCTCAAGGAAATCACCGGGGATGTGCCGGGCGGCTTCAATCCCAACACCCCCAATATCAGCTACGGCCGCACCGGCGACTACCAGCTTTCCAGTTGCGGTGGCTACTGGCTGAACCGGGAGGGCGACTGGGTGACCGGCAATCTGGTGGACGCGCCGCGCTGGGCGCGGGAGCCGGACATGACCCCGGTGATGCTCGACCTGGTGGCGGCCTTCGTGCGCGGCGAAGTGGACGCAGGAGCCCTGCTCAATGCCTCACGGGAAGACCCGGCGCTGCGCGAGTTGCGATTGGATACCAAGGCCTTCCTGCGCGACAGGGAGTGAGTGCCCGGACACACTGGTTCAGACTGGCTCGTCGATGCCCTCGCCCAGCACCAGCACATAGGCCAGCACCTCCGCCACGGCGACAAACAGCGCCTCGGGTATTTCCTCGCCCAGCGGCACCTGGCTCAGCAGGCCGATCATGTCGTAGTCCTCCACCACCGGAATATCGTGCTGCCGGGCCAGTTCGGCAATCCGCGCGGCCATGGCCTGCTCACCACTGGCCACCACCCGCGGCGCCCCCTCACCGCCATAGGCCAGGGCCACCGCGAGGAAAGTAGCTTCGTCGGTAGTGGGCTTCACCGCCCGGCTCCCGGCAAACCGCTTCGCCGCCGCTCAGGCATGGGTATCCACCCCCGCCTCCGGCGCTGCCGCTGGCACGGCGGCCACGCCCACGGAAAAACGGTTCAGCACCAGGCCCGCCGCCGACAGGCGCTGTGCCAGCGTGTCCGCAGAACCCTGCAGCAGGGCCAGGCCCCGCCGCTGTTCGCCCTTTATGTCAACGGCAATACCCTCGCCTTTCAGGGTCAGGTTGATCGCCAGCGGTCCCAGGCGGCTGGCCAGCCGCAGGCTGATGCGCCAGCTCTCATCGTCCGTTTCGCGGCCGTCGCCCTCCGGGTCGCGGTGGATGGCCATTTGCAGGGCGCGCGACTCCTCCTGGTCCTGAAAGGGCAGCAGGATGTGCCAGGCATCGCCCTGTCCGGCATCGCGCGGCAGCGACTTCAACTGGTTGGCCGTGATGCCCTGCAGGGTGCTTTCCAGGGCCTCCACCAGCTGCTGGCGTTCGCCGCCGGCGGGGCCGGCCAACTCACCGCCACGCAGGTTCAGCAGCAGCCTGGCCAGTTCCGCCTTCAGATCCCTGGCGGGTACTTCACCGCCCTTGAGGGCGCGCAGCAGCAGGGGCTCCAGCCACAGTCCGCAGGAGAGCACCGCCGTTCGCAAGCTCTGCGGGTCAGCCAGCGGCGCCAGGGGCAGGTGGGTATTGGCCACGTTGCCTGCGGCTGTCCTGCCCGCTGCCAGCGAGCTGGCAGCCAGCAGTCCCAGCAGGCGCGCCAGGGCGGCGCCCGGTTCTTCAACGGCCTGTTGCAGCGGCAGCGTTGCGGCCGGGCGCGGCGCGTCGACTCCGGGGCGCAGCGCGGCGGCGGCACTGCCTGTGGCAGGCGTCGCGCCAGTGGTCGCCGGCTCCGCCAGCTTCAGGGTCAGTTGCGGCACCGTGGCCAGTACCTGCAGCGGCAGCTGTTCACCGGTGCGCAGGGCGAGCGCCGAGATCGCGGTGACCTGGTGGCCGGCGACGGCAAGCCGCAACAAACCGCCGGGCGTGCTGGAGAGCACCCGGGCGGAGAGTTGCTGCCCCGCCACCAGCGTCGCAATCCAGGCACGGGTGTCCTGGGGCAGCGCCGTCGAGGCTGCGGGATTGATTTGTATCAGCGTCATACTTTATACCCGCCTGGTTGCGTCGTGACCAATACAAAGCCCGTGGAAATCCAGATTTCCGATCATCTCGACTTTTTTGCGCGAGCCGACCCGCAATAACTCGGGAAAACTCCGACTCTCTAATGAGGCCGACCCGGGTGACAGGTATACTTTTCGGCGAATTCCTAATCAAGTCTACGAGACTCACTATATGGATTTAGCGACACTACTTGGGCTTATAGGGGCCATGGGTATTGTCATGGCCGCGATCCTGACCGGCGGCTCGCCCATTATCTTCTTCAACGTTCCCTCCATCCTCATCGTTGGCGGCGGCACCGTGCTGGTGGTAATGATCAAGTTCACGCTGGGCCAGTTTTTCGGCGCCTTCAAGGTCGCCTTGCGAGCCTTCATATTCAAGCTCCCCAGCCCCGAGGAGATGATCGAAAAGATCGTCGAGATTGCCACCATCGCCCGCAAGGACGGCATGCTCGCCCTCGAGAACATTGAAATCGATGATGAATTCCTCGCCCAGGGCGTGCGCATGCTGATCGACGGCAACAACCCGGAAGTGGTCAGCTCAGTGCTCAGAAAGGAACTGCAGCAAACCATCGACCGGCACAAATGGGGCAACAAGGTATTCACCGCCACCGGTGACGTGGCGCCGGCCATGGGCATGATCGGCACGCTGATTGGCCTGGTGCAGATGCTGTCGGCCATGGATGACCCGAAATCCATTGGCCCCGCCATGGCGGTGGCCCTGCTGACCACCCTGTATGGCGCAGTGCTGGCCAACATGGTGGCCCTGCCCATCGCCGACAAGCTGGAACTGCGCAAGAGCCAGGAAGGCCATCTCAAGTCCCTGGTCATCGACGGCGTGCTGGCAATACAGGACGGCCAGAACCCGCGGGTGATTGAATCCATGCTGCAGGCCTACATCGACCCGGGCAAACGCAATCGCGAGGCAGAAGCCGCCACATGAGCGACTTCGAGGACGAACAGGAGGTCAAGGTCGGGGCGCCAGCGTGGATGGCGACCTTTGCCGACCTGATGTCGCTGCTAATGACCTTCTTCGTGCTGCTGCTGTCCTTCTCGGAGATGGACGTGCAGAAATACAAGCAGATCGCCGGCTCCATGCGCATGGCTTTCGGCGTTCAGGACGAGGTCAAGCTGGACGCCATCCCCAAGGGTACCAGCATCATCGCCCAGGAGTTCAGCCCCGGCAAAACCACGCCTACCGACATCGACACCGTGCGCCAGATGTCGAGCGATATCACCCGGCCCGAACTGCGCACCGGGGGCGGCGAGGGCAGCTCCCGCGAGCAACTGAAACAGGAACTGCGCGAATTGCTGGCGCAAACCGAAAGCGACGCCAAGAAGCTGGAAGCGATCATGCAAAATGAGGTCAGCAACGGCAAGGTCGACATCGAAACCCGCGGTCGCTCCATCATTATCCGCATCCGTGAAAACGGCTCCTTCCCTTCCGGTTCCGCAGTGCTGAACCCGGACTTCGTGCCCACCCTGGAAAAGCTGCGGGACGCCCTGAAGGAACTTCCCGGCAGCATTTCCGTGGAGGGTCACACCGACAACGTGCCGGTGGCGGGCGGACAGATCATCTCCAACTGGGACTTGTCCGCCTCCCGCGCGCTGTCCGTTACCCACGAACTGATCAGTCACCAGGGATTGGACGAGAAGCGCCTGATGGTGGTCGGTTTTGCCGACACCAGGCCCTTCACCTTCAACGACACCCCGGCCGGCCGCGCGATGAACCGGCGGGTGGAACTGGTGATTCGCCAGGGTGGCGCGGAGGAAAACGAGGAGAGCCTGGAAAACCTGGTGCGGGACAACCCGGAAATCATCGATCTGCTGGACAGGCAGGCTGGCGCGGACGATCCGGGCTGAGTAAACAGGGCTTGCCTGAGGCGCATTCTATCGGGCCCCTATCCCTCAACAGCTCACTGCGGCAGCTCACCGCGCAGCAGCGCCTCCAGTTGCCCGATCAGTGCACTGCCGGCACTGGCGAGCGCGCTGGGGTCGTCGAGAATATGCAGCACCACACGCCGGTTGCGCTCGCGACCCGCCTCCGAACCGTTGTCGGCAATGGGCTGCTGGTCGCCGAAGGCGGCGATGGACATCCGTCCGGGGTTTACACCCAACTCCACAAACGCGCCAACCACAGCGGCGGCGCGGGCGGCGGAGAGCTCCCAGTTGGATGAAAACCACTGGTTGGTAATGGGCACGTTGTCGGTAAAGCCCTCCACCCGCAGCGTATTATCGATCGAGTTGAGCAGGCTCGCCAGCTCCCCCAGCAGGGGCATGGCGCCCGCCAGCAGGACTGCGCTACCGGAGGGAAACAGCAGAGTCGCACCCAGCTGGATCTGCACGCCGCTGGCGTCGCGCGCCACCCGGAAGGCAGAGCCGTCGGCACTGTGGCGGGCCAGGGATTCCGACGACAGCCTGGCCACCGCCTTCGCAGTTTCATCCACCATCGGTCCACCGACCGCCGTCTGTGCAATGCGCAGGGGTACCAGGGTGGCCGGCCCCTGGTAGCGCGTCTGGTAACCAAGTTCAGGGGTGGCCACCGGCGCGCTGCCGGTGGCCTCGACGCTGGGCTTCACCCGCGCAACAGCAT
>JBKDZQ010000012.1:0-4466 GCA_047971325.1 Parahaliea sp. | reverse complement strand
GCCGACGGCGAGGTCGTGGGGGCCGTCCTCGAAACGGCCGAGACGGATCTTCGGGCCCTGCAGATCGATGAGGACGGCGACGGGACGGTGTGCATCGTCCGCCGCCGTGCGGACGTGGGCGAGAGTCGCTTCGTGGACCGACTGGTCGCCGTGGCTGAGGTTAAAGCGGGCAACGTCCAGTCCGGCTTCTACCAGCGCCTGGACGGGGGCGAATGGCGCTCCGCCGACCCGGTGCTGAAGGACCCGCAGGAGATGTACCGGGACAAGGCATGAACGACACGTTGAGTACGACCCCGGATGGTATTTTGCGGCAACTGGACACCACCCTGGCCCAGCGCCGGCGGGCAGATCCCGAGCAATCCTACGTGGCCAGCCTGCACCACAAGGGGCTGAACAAGATTCTGGAAAAGATCGGCGAGGAGGCCACTGAAGTCATCCTCGCCGCCAAGGACGTCGAAAACGGGAGTGACCGGGAGGCACTGGTGGGCGAAGTGGCAGACCTGTGGTTCCACAGCCTGGTCATGCTGTCCCATCTGGAGCTGTCCAGCGCCCAGGTGCTGGCCTGCCTGCAACAGCGCTTCGGCCTGTCGGGCCTGGCGGAAAAAGCCGCCCGCAAACAGTGAGTTTTACAAGGAGATCACCATGGGTATAGGCGGTATCAGTATCTGGCAACTGTTGATCATTCTGGCCATCGTCATCATGCTGTTTGGCACCAAGCGGCTGCGCAACGTCGGCAGCGACCTGGGCAGCGCGGTCAAGGGTTTCCGCCAGAGCATGCAGGACGACCAGAGCGGCGACAACAAGGGCGAGGACAAAGATGTGGACAAGGATGCCATCGAGCCCGCCGGCGAAACTGATAGCGCCGCTGCGGAACAGGGCCACAGCAAAGAGAAATAAACGGTGTTCGATATCGGCTTTCTCGAGCTGGTGATGATCGGCACCGTGGCCCTGCTGGTCATCGGGCCGGAGCGCCTGCCGGGCGCCGTGCGCACTGGTGCGGCCTATTTGCGGCGCTTCAGGCGCACCTTCAACGACCTGCGCCGGGAAGTAGAGCAGGAACTACACAACGACGAGGTGATGCGGGAGCTCAAGCAGACCGGCGAACAGCTCAGTGGTGAAGTGAAGCAAGTGCGCGAACAGCTCGGCCAGACCTCGAAAAACGTCAGTGACAGCCTGGATTCGGCAGCCAAGCCCGCCCCCTCCGGCAGCGGAAAGCCCGGGAATGAGTAACGACGACCAGCTCGACGACCAGCCACTGCCGTTGGTCGCCCACCTGACGGAATTGCGCGACCGCCTGCTGCGAGCCCTGCTGGCAGTACTGGTGGCGTTTATTGCCCTGTTTCCCTTTGCCAACGACATCTACACCTACGTGTCGGAGCCCCTGCGCGCCATCCTGCCGGAGGGCGCCGGCATGATCGCCACGGAAGTCGCCTCGCCCTTCCTCACCCCCTTCAAGCTGACTCTGGTGACAGCGATCTTCGTCGCCATACCCTACGTGCTCTATCAGGCCTGGAGCTTCATCGCACCGGGCATGTACCGCCACGAAAAGCGCCTGGCCATTCCCCTGCTGGTGTCCAGCGTGGGGTTATTCTACGCTGGCGCTGCCTTCGCCTACTACATTGTGTTCCCACTGATCTTTGCCTTCTTCTCCAGCGTCGCACCGGAAGGCGTTACCATCATGACCGATATCAACAGCTACCTGAACTTCGTACTCAAGCTGTTCTTCGCCTTTGGTCTGGCCTTCGAGATTCCGATCGTCGCCGTGTTGATGATCTGGGCGGGCATCACCACTGCCGACAACCTGGTGCAGAAGCGCCCCTACATTATTGTCGGCTGTTTTGTCTTCGGCATGCTGCTGACGCCACCGGACGTCATCTCCCAGTCCCTGCTGGCGATTCCCATGTGGCTGCTGTTCGAGGTCGGCATCTGCTTCGGCCGTTTTATCGAGCGCCGCCGGAACGACGCCCGCGAGGAGCCGCAACAACCCGAGTGACGGCATCACTCCCGATGCCGCGGGCGCGACACCAGGCCCAGCAACCATCGATGCCGCCAAACACAGCTAGCGTAGCGTAAGTAATAAATTACTGAAAAGAGCGCATGTTTCTCGCCCTCCCACTTTCACCAGGATGTCATCCACCGTCTCGGTCCAGACAAAAGGTGTGCATTTGGCATTGTGTATCGATGAACCCGTGGATTGCGGCCTCCAGCGCAGCAAACAACGTACTCGCACCGTACACTAGTGGCGACGGACGAGGCAGTTCTTTCCGTTCCTGCGCAGGCATGACACTGCCCAGGTCGTTATCCTCTTTTCAAGAAACAGGTGGCTGTTGCAGTCGCCAATAGCTTCCCGTCCAGGCTCTTCAATGTGCCTTCTGACGTAGCGATATTGCGAGAGGCATGAACGGACTTACCTTCCGCGACGAGTTCTTGACCCCGAGGCACGGGTCGCAGCATTTTCACCTGCAAGTCAATCGTGCCATAACTCTCACCGGCTTCCAGGGTCGAATGCACCGCGCAACCTGTAACAGAGTCGAGCACTGTTGCTGCAAAACCTCCATGAACGCCACCCATTGGATTGAGGTGCCGACTGTCCGCTTGTGCCGACATTTTCACCCGGCCAATTTCTACTTCCAGAAATTTCATGGGGATCGTTTCAGCCATATTGGAACTTGATCGCTCATTCGTAATCGAGCTACGCAGCAGTTCAAGACCAGACATTTGCGCAAAATTCATCTTCATTTCCTCTCAAAAAAACTCACAGGAGAAGCGATCCGAAAACCACTTCGATAAATTGATTCAAAGGGGCGTCGCTCTTTTCCGCGCGCATACGCAGCAAGGCACCTTCCCAACTGTTCAAAAGGAACTGGGCGAGCAGTGCGGCGGGCATCTGGTTACGAATGGCTCCGGCTGCCTGTGCTTGCTCGATGCAGCTTTCAATCAGGTCGCTCCATGTCTGGAAGTGCACCGCGAGCCGCTCGCGGATGAGAGGGCTATGATCAGCCACTTCCAGACTGAAATTCCCAAGCAGGCATCCCCTGGCGTAGCCTGCAGCCCGAAAGCCGCGAGCCCTTGCGGCGAAATAGTTGCGCAACCGCTCAAGCGGGGGCGTGTTCTCGTCGCCCAGCAGTTCGCGCAGCTTGGGAAGACCACTGTCAAAATAGAAATCGACGGCCTCCCTGCCAAAGGCTTCCTTGTTCTTGAAGTAGTTATAGAACGATCCCTTGGGCACGTGGGCGGCATCCACGATGTCTTTGATACCCGTTGCCGTGTACCCGCCTTCGTGGAGCATCTTCATGCCCACGCGCAGGAGGTTTTCCCGGACATGCGGCCGAGGCTTGGGGCCGCGTCGCGCGCCTGTTGATTGCGTTTCCATCAAATAGCCCATAAATATAAAACGACTGGTCATATAAATTTTTGCCGATTCACGGAATTTGTCAAGCGACAAGCCCTTGCTCGACTACCTTGGTGTAGAGCAGTCGTGCCCCTGTGTGCGGCAGCATCTCTTGAAAATATAAAACGACCGGTCGTATAATAGTGAAAGATCAAGTGTTCGTCTAGCGTGCCACCAAGCAGCCGGGGCGCAATTGTTTCCGTTCCTCAAAGGAGTGTGCTGATGTTCCTCTCATCTCTTTTCTCCCCCTTGCGCATCGGTCGCTACGAACTGGCCCATCGCGTGGTGATGGCACCGCTGACGCGCATGCGGGCCAGTTCTGGCAACGTGCCTAATGCCTTGGCACCGACCTACTACGGCCAGCGCGCCACGCCGGGCGGCCTCATCATCTCGGAGGCAACCCAGGTGACGCCCTACGGCCAGGGCTACCCATCGACACCGGGCATCCATTCCGCCGAACAGATCGAAGGATGGAAAAAAGTCACTGACGCTGTGCATGACAAGGGCGGCACCATATTCCTGCAACTGTGGCATGTCGGACGCGCCTCCCATACCAGCTTTCAGCCCGGCGGTGTGCTGCCAGTCGCACCGTCCGCGATCACAATCACTAATCAGAAATCCTTCAACCCGGAATGGCAGCAGGTTCCCTATGAAACGCCGCGCGCGCTGGAACTGGATGAAATCCCCGGCATCATCGGCACCTATTGCGAGGGCGCACGCAACGCGATGGCTGCCGGCTTCGACGGCGTGGAGGTTCACGCCGCGAACGGCTACCTGCTGGAACAATTCCTTCATAGCAGCTCGAACAAGCGCACCGACAGTTACGGCGGATCGGTCGAGAACCGCGCCCGCCTGCTGCTCGAAGTCACGCAAGCCGTGACAGACATATGGGGCAAGGATCGCGTTGGCGTGCGCCTGTCGCCGTTCAACGTCTATGGCGATGTGGGCGACAATGTGTTGATTTGCATCCAAAATTGACCCACTAACCCCCCGGATTTGCATCGAATTTTGACCCACGTATAACCCTTCCCTGTTGAGGTTTCAGCAGGGGGACAAGGAGTGATAGACGTGGCTT
>JBKDZQ010000011.1:0-8223 GCA_047971325.1 Parahaliea sp. | reverse complement strand
CCCGACGGCGCCCTGCGCACCATACCGCTGGCGGCGCTGCACGATGGCGAGCGCTTCCTGATTGAACGCTACGCACTGGCGACCACACCGGGACTGATGCTGCTCGATCCGAAGCCCTTCGCTGGCAAGACCTATTCTGTGCTGGCGGGCGGTTTGTCGGAGTCCGTACAGGGATTTGCCGCATTGCCCAGCGTCGACCGGGAACTCGGCGCACTGCGCCAGCTGCTCTCGGCCACGGTACTTAAGAACAGCGCCTTTACCCTCGATCGGGTGGGGCAGGAGCTGTCGGAGGGTGGCTACAGCGTGGTGCATTTTGCCACCCACGGCCAGTTTGGCAGCAGCTACGACGATTCCTTCCTGCTGACCTACGACGACAAACTGCTGATCAATGACCTGGGGCGCAGCATCGGGTCCCGGATGGCTGGCGGTGAAACACTGGAGCTGCTGGTCCTGAGTGCCTGCGAGACGGCTGCTGGCGACGACCGGGCGGCACTGGGGCTGGCGGGCGTGGCACTCAAGTCCGGGGCACGCAGTGCCCTGGCGACCCTGTGGGAAGTCGATGACAGGGCAACGCTGGACATTGTGCAGGAGTTCTATGCGCAACTGGCCACGGGAACGGTGTCCAAGGCGCGCAGCTTGCAGCGCGCGCAGATGAAGCTGATTGCGGACGGGACCAACGGCCACCCCGGCAAGTGGGCGCCCTTCCTGCTGATTGGCAACTGGCTGTAAATGCCCGGTGGCAAGGAGGAAGTGATGGCGATCGGTCGGATAGTGAGGTGCTTGATATGCTGCGAAAACTGAACACGCGCTCGCCTGGCGTGCTGCTGGCGATGCTGCTGGCCGGCAACATGCTGCTGCCGCCGGGGTTGTACGGTGCGGTGGTGTTCGATGGCACGATTGGTCCTCATGCCGCCGGAACCCACCGCTCCGGCAGTTTCGAAGTGGGCCAGGGGGATGGCGCCGTCGCCGGCAGCAACCTGTTCCAGAGCTTTGCTGCCTTTGGCGTGGCACCCGGTGAGTTTGCGACTTTCTCCCACTCCACGCCAAATATTGAACACATTATCGCCCGGGTGACCGGTGTGCTGCCCAGTGAAATCCACGGTGGCATGCAGGTACGGCAGTCCGCCGGCGGAGTGCTGTCACCGACCGCAGCCTCGCTGTGGCTGGTCAATCCCAACGGCATCGTGATCGGTGACGGTGCCTATTTTGATCCGCAAAGCGCCTTTGTGTTGTCCACCGCCAATCGCGTGGGTTTCGCCAATGGCGACGATTTCTATTCCCACGAACCGCAGGTCAGTTCCGTACTTTCGATTGCCGATCCAGCCTCCTTTGGTTTTCTGGACAAACAGGATCTGCCCGCAGCCGTGGTGCCGGCGGGTATCCACCTGGGAATAAGTGATGTGGGCAACCGCAACACCCCCCTGTTCCTGTCGAACATGACCCTGGTTGGCACGTCGATGAAGCCGGAACAGGCGGGCCTGCTCCTTGCCGGTGATATCGCCGGGGCCATCGCTCCGGGCAATCCGCAGGTGCTTGGCAACAGTTCCCAGATCCAGGCCTTGAACCTGGGTCTGGTGGCACTGGCGCCGGGGGGGGTGGTCACCCTGGACAGCGCTTCCGGCAATGCTGTGCGCGCCAGCACCGGAACCGCGCTGGCCGGCGTGCTGATCGACAACAGCGCCATCGCCGTTTCGGACAGTGGCGTGGTGCCGGCGGCTGGCCTGTCGGTGCTGTCTGACCAGCTGTTGATCCGCAACTCCTATATTCAGACCTTCCCGGTGCGGTCGGCCAATGCGGTATCGATTCGCGCGCTGTCCGGTGCCAGCCTGATGAACAGTGTGCTGCAGACCACCACCTCGACGGCGGTCGATGCCGGCGATATTCGCATCGATACACCGCACTATGTCCAGACCGGGGGGCAGGTATCGAGCCGTGCCATCTACCAGGGCGGTGCGCTGGGTGATGCCGGAAATATCATCTTCGGCAGCAGCGCCTCGCTGCCCATGCTGGACTTCAGCCTGCGGCAGGGCAGTATCCAGTCGATCGGCTCAGGCCCCGGCAGCGCCGGCGATGTGGTGCTGCGGGTGGCGGGCGCTCTGGCGCTGGCAGGGAGCGCCGAAAACGGCGTTTTCATTACCAGTGTCGCAAGCGGGCAGAGCAGGGCGGGCAATATTCTCCTGTCTGCCGGGCACATTGCCGCGCAGTACAGCGATATTTTTTCCGCCGGCTTCCATGCCGACGAAGCACCACTGGTCGTGCTGGAGGCGGGCCAGGGTGGCATGACGCTGGCAGAGAGTTTGTTGGTCGGGAGTACCAGTGCTCCGGGGGCCGGCGCATCGATCGGACTGTTTTCCGCCGGCGATATCGCGCTCGTTTCCCGGCAGGTGAATTCGGTGATCAGTACCGGCACCTCCGGCAACGCCCCGGGCGGCGACATCGTCATCGCAGCCAGTGGCGATCTCACTATCGACGGCCTGTGGGATATCAACAGCAACAGCCTGGGAGCGGCGGATGCCAGTGGTTCCGGCGGCAGCCTGTCCCTCAGCGGGCGCCGCGTGGAATTGCTGTCCCGGGAGGCTGCGGATCGCGGCGTCAGTATCAGCAGCCTGACCGCCAGCGCTGGCGATGGTGCGGCGATTGCCCTGACCGCGAGTGAGGAACTGAACATCAGCGGCGCCCACTCCATCAGCAGTTCCACCGTGGGCCCGGGGCGGGCCGGGGCGGTGCTGCTGCAGGCGCCGGTGATCAGTGTTGGCGCCGCGACTGCGCCGCTCATCCTGTCCTCGTCTTCGGTGGCGGCCGGCGATGCGGGAAGGGTGGAAATCCAGGGCGGGGATCGCCGGACCCTGTCGGGGGTGCAGGTCTACAGTATTGCGGCGGGCGAGGGAGCGGCCGGTGTCATCAGGGCCTCCGCGGCGGTGGTGGATATTCAGGACAGCGCCATCGCCACCTCCACCGCCGCCAATGACAGCGGCGACGCGGCGGCACAGATTGCGCTGTCCGCCGGCGATACGCTGCGCCTCGACAACAGCAGCATCCAGAGTAACACCGCCGGCCTGGCGCCGGCGGGCCAGGTGCAGTTGCGCGCGGAGAACGGGCTGACCCTGCAGGATGTGTCGGTGCAGTCCGGGAGCAGAAGTGACGGCGCCGGTGGCAGCATCCTGGTGTCCAGTGGTGGCTATCTGGAGTTGTTTGGTGGGAACACCGAGCTGCTGACCAACACCCTGGGAGCAAGTGATGCCGGCGATGTGAGCCTGGTGGCCGGTGATATCCTGCGCTTCGACGGCGGTGGTATTGTGCAGACCTCGGCGGTCGGTGCCGGCAATGCGGGGACCATACTGCTGTCGGCGGACCGGGTGCGCCTGGCCCGGGCGCGGATCGAGAGTACCTCCGAGAATGCTGGTGGTGGTGATATCAATGTCTTCGGGCGCGATATCCATCTGGACGGCGATATCGATGCCGGGGGTATCGTGTTCATCAGCACGGACTCCTACTCTTCCGACGCCGCCGGAAACGGCGGCTCGATTACCCTGGGCGATCCCCGGTCACCGGCGGAGCTGGTGCTGGTACGCAACAGCGGCCTGGCGGCCAGCGCCAACGCCGGCAATGGCGGGCTGATCACCATCAATTCGGAGTTCTTCCTGCGTGATGCGCGTTCGGTATTCCAGGTGACCTCCACGCTGGGGGAGGTGGGCAGCCTGGAGATCAACTCGCCCGAACAGGATATCAGCGCGGCGGTGGTGGAACTCGATGTGTCGATTCTGGATGCCACCCGGCTGATTCAGGACCGCTGTGCGGTGAATGCCGGAGACGGCAGCAGCCTGGTGATCAGCGGGCACAGTGTCATGGCGGAAAGCTACGAAGGGTATCTGGCAAGCCCCTTCGTCAGCCGCAGGGCTGAGGGAGCCGGGCTGGAGCTGTCGCCTGGCAGCGATGGCAGTTTGGGTGTTGTAGCTGCACTGGCGGAGAACGCGGGGGCGAGGACGGGATGCAATTACTTTTTGCGATAGGGCGTGCTTTGCCCAGCAAGCGCGCGCTGGTGCGTGGCGCGCTGTTTGGCGTTTGCTGCTCTTGCTGCGCCATCAGCACAACGGCCCAGGAGAGCGGTGCGGCGCCGGTGTGGTCGGGGCTGCGCGAAAATATCGGTCGCGGGTTTTCCGGATCGACCGATGAGTTTGGCGAACCCGGTTTTGATCTGGAGGAGGAGCTGGACACGCGGCGTCCGAGTCCGCAGGTGTTGCCACAACCGAATCTGGATGCGCGTGCCGACCGGCAAGGCGGGCTGAGCGTACCGTTCGCCGTCACCGAGATTGTCGTGCAGGGCAATACCGTGTTGCCCGCTGCTGATATCGAAGCCCTGGTTGCGCCTTTTGAGCACCGCGAACTGACACCGGAACAGCTGCAGGAGTTGCGCCGCCGACTGTCCCTGCGTTATTTCAGCGCCGGTTACATCAACTCCGGTGTGCTGCTGCCGGAGCAGGTACCCAGCGATGGTGTGCTGGTCCTGCAGGCCGTCGAGGGGGTGCTGCAGGAGGTGCAGCTACTGGACAATGAACGCCTGTCACGGGCCTACCTGGAGCCGCGCCTGCGGCGCGGTATTGAGCGTCCGCTGAACCTTGTCGATCTGCAGAACAGTCTGCGCATGCTGGAGCTGAACCCCCTCATCCGCCAGGTCAATGGTGTGCTGGTGCCCGGCCTGGCTCCCGGCCAGGCCGACCTGCGCCTGCGCATCAGGGAACAGCAGCCGCTGCAGCTTGGCGTTACCCTGGATAACCAGCGCTCGCCCAGTGTCGGTTCGGAGCGCGCCCTGCTGAACCTGCAGCACCTCAATGTCAGCGGTCGCGGTGACCGCTTCGCCGCGGCGCTCAGTGCCAGCGAGGGCCTGCAGGATATCTATCTTTCCTATCAGTTGCCCCTCAACGGTTACGACACCCGGCTGATGCTCGACTACCAGCGCGGCCAGTCGGAGGTGGTC
The DNA here is from genome assembly GCA_047971325.1 of Parahaliea sp. Lineage (GTDB taxonomy): Bacteria > Pseudomonadota > Gammaproteobacteria > Pseudomonadales > Halieaceae > Parahaliea. The sequence continues at coordinate 3,248 of JBKDZQ010000011.1, read as the reverse complement.
GAGCACCCCTTCGACGATCTGGACATCGAAAGTGACACCGAGTCCTGGGCGGTGGCATTGGGGCAGCCACTGATCGACAATCTGGACAGGAAAGTGACGCTCAGTGCCGGCCTGCACCACAGCAGCTCGGAAACCGATCTGCTGGGCAGGCCGTTTTCCTTTTCCCTGGGCGCGCGGGACGGGGAAATTGCCACCACCAGTGTCAGCATCGGTGGCGAGTGGATTGAGCGCGGCGAGAGCCAGGTGCTGGCACTGCGCAGCACACTGCGCTATGGCCTCGATCTCTTCGATGCCACGATGATCCCCAGCGGTGCCCCCAAAGTGCAGATCGATACCGGTGCCAGAATTCCCCAGAGCCGCTTCACTGTCCTGCTTACCCAGCTGCAGTACGCGCGCCGCATTGGCTTCAGGAACAGCCAGGTCGTGTTCAGCAGTGTGTGGCAGGAGTCCTTCGACCCATTGTTGTCGGTTGAGAAACTCGCTGTCGGTGGCCGCTATTCCGTGCGCGGATTCCGCGAGAACCAGTTGGTCCGCGACAATGGCGTGACCGCCTCCCTGGAATGGCGGGTGCCCCTGTTCGTCAACGAGGCCGGCTACAGCCGCTGGCACCTGACCGCGATTCCCTTTATCGACTACGGCCGCAGCTGGGACGAAGACAGCCAACTGTCCACCCACCGGGCGGCGCAGATCAGCAGTGTGGGCCTGGGTTTGCGGTGGACGCCGAAGACCTACCTCAATGTCAGCCTGTTTTATGGCGAACGCATGGACGAGGACGATGTCACTGTACCCACCGACGACGACTGGCAGGATGAGGGCTTCCACTTTGCGCTGGCCTTCTATTGGCCATTCCAGTAGCGCTGCAGCAGCGAAGACCATGCCGGCACCACGTCGCTCACCTGCAGTAGCGCCAGCAGGAGGCCGAGTCCCAGGCTGGCTATCAGCAGTCGGCGCGCCGTGTTGCGCGGTGCCGTGCTCGCCGTCGGCATAGCCGGATTGATCTGCGTTTCCTCACCCGCCATGCTTGGTTCGAGTCGCCAGCGCCGGTCGCGCCCGTAGCGCATGAACGCCAGCGCCTGATCTGTCGGTGGGCAGGGGACATCGGCCTGGCCCCCTGGCAGGCGAATGACAATGCAGCTCGCGTTGTCGTCACTGCCCGCGGCCAGTGCCGTATCGACCAGCGTGCGCGCCAGGATTGTTGCGCTGTCGTTGCCTGACAGGATATCGATCAGCTCCGGCTCCGGGATGACACCGCTGACCCCGTCGCTGCACAGCAGCAGTACGGATGAGGGGTGCAGCTGGCCACGCTTGCTGTCGATGCGTGGTGTGTGCTGGCGGCTGCCCAGCGCCTGAGTGATGAGGTGCTTCTGCGGATGCCGTTCCATGTCTTCGAAGGCCAGCTGGCCGGTATCCACGAGGTTCTGCACCAGGGAGTGGTCCTTGGTGAGTAGCTGCAATGCGTCGTCCCACAGGTAGGCGCGACTGTCGCCCACCCAGGCCAGTTGCAGTTGTGTGCCACGCAGCACGGCGGCCACCGCGGTGGAGGCCATCCCCGGGCGACCCCCGTCCGCCCCGGCCGCAACGAGTATATCCCGATGGGCCTGTTCCAGGGCCTGCTCCAGTGAAGCGCCGCAGCGCAGCTGTCGTTCGAGGCTTGCGCAGGTGATACCGCTGGCTACTTCACCGGCCTGGGCGCCACCCACGCCATCGGCTACCACATACAGTCCGATATCGTCCTGCAGCAGCAGGGAATCTTCATTGTGTTGCCGGGTTCCCCGGTGGCTGCAACCGGCGGTGTCCAGTAGGGTCACGGTCAGGTTCCTCTTTATTGATCGCCGTCGCAGCCCGGCTGTTGCACACTGGGCGCCGCGCGGGCCTTACTGGACTTCCTCGTACAGCTCCCAGGGTTGCTGGTTCATGCCCGGAACCAGGCGTGGGTCCCACAGCGGGTTGTCGCTGCCGATGTACTGGCCGTTCGGGCCGGCATGGGGATTCACCCAGAACTGGCCGCTGCCGCTCTGGACTTCGTATTGCTGCCCACTGCCGGGACTGGCGATGATGGTATGCTCGCTGATTCCGTTGATGGCGCGCTGTTGTCCGATATCCGTCATTGCGCTGCGATCCTTATAGCCGCGGTGACTGATATCCAGTATCTCGCTATAGGTATTGCCGACATTCGTGCTGGTATTGCCCATGGGGCGTATGGAAGCCATGCGCACCTCGTGTTCCCTCTGCTGCTGCTGTGAACGCTGCGCCGCCTGCTGGTTTTTCATGGCGATCCACTGGGGATTGTGCTGCCTCAGGGCCAGGCCGTTGATCAGCGCATCCCTGGCCCCGGTAAAGACCGCGTGGGGCGCCTGCAGGTAGAGTGAGCTGAACATCCAGTAACCGGAAGCCGGGCCGTAGTTGGTATTGACGGTTACCACCGACACGTAGGACATGCCCTGGTTGTCCGTCCACTCCAGGGCGTAGGCCCTGGCTTCGTGTCTCACCGCGACGGAGCGGTACATTTGGGCGAAAGCGCGTTGCTCCGCCGCTACCAGCTGCGGAAGTTCATAGGTGTTGCGCAGCGTGCGTCCCTTCTGCTGGGCCGGGGGCATGAAGAACTTCTGGATGATTTCCCCAATGCTCATGGGCGGCAAGAGGGTATTTCCCTGCGCCTGGATTATCTGCTGCATTTGGGGGTCGTTGGAAAAATAAAATAGCGCGCCACCGGGCTGGCTTACGCGGATGTTATCCGGCCCCGCATAGGCAAACTCGGAGTCCTTGCCAAGTTCCCGCCAGCTGGCGGGCAGGGGCAGGCGCGCCACGCTCATTCCTGTTTCCGGATCGGGGATATGGAAATATCTGGTCTGGCCAATGTCCGCGCCAGTCATCTGCTGCGCGCGATAGCCGCCCCGGGGCGGTGGAGCCATGTTGTAGGCTGGCGCGGAGGCGTAGGGCTGATCCTCCCTTGAGGGTGGCAGTTCGTCAGAACAGCCAATCAGTGTCGAGCCCAGCAGTGCCAGTAGTGAGAGATGAACCGTATTCATGATGACTCCTCCGGAAGTGAGGCCGGTCCGGCCGTAGCGGGGCAGCACTGTGTCGGTGTCGAAGGCCGGGGTCGATGCCGCATTGGCGTCGGCCGTCGGCCTGTCGTTGGCTGTGCGTCTATCCTTTGCTGCCGCTAGGAGCGCAGGTAGTCGATGAAGCTGTTGTGGGAGGCGTCGAAGGCATTGCCGCGGGCGGCCCAGGAGTTCTGCATGCTGGCG
>JBKDZQ010000010.1:0-3335 GCA_047971325.1 Parahaliea sp. | reverse complement strand
GTGGGCAACAGTGGAATGGGTGTTTACCACGGCAAGGATGGCTTCCGTACATTCAGCCATCCCAAGCCCGTATTCAAGGCAAAGGATATGCCGGATTTAATGCGTCCGCCATACAGCGATGACATGAGAACAATGGTGAACCAGCTCATCTCACGCTAGGGGCGGGCGTGCGGGTGCCAAAGGAATTTGATAGATCGAGGAAATCAGTAGTGTCCGGTTAAGAATCGAATAAATTCAATTGATTATGAAACATGGGCTCCTGCGGAGTATTGGCACTGTCGAGAAAGTCATTTTTTAAAGCTATTTTCTCGAACAGGGTGACTGTAAAGACTTGTAGCAATGTGTAGAGCGAGGCCTAGAGATTGAGACGCTTTTTGATGATGGCAACCAAGACGTATACGGATACTGCGGTCCAAATCTGTGCCTTTGCCGTGTTCTCGGATGTGCTGTAGAACTGTTTAATACGAAGATGCTGCTTGATCCATTTGAAAAACAATTCGACTTGCCAGCGACACCGGTACAGTTCGGTTATCGTCAGCGGTGGCAGTGTAAAGTTGTTGGTCAAAAAGACCAGTGTTTTGCCTGTTTCCGGGTCTTTGAAGCGAATCCGTCGCAAGTATTCTTCATAGTCTTGGAGCGAATAGAACCCGGTGAGCATCACCGTGTGATCATAGATCAAACCGCTCGATCGATCTACCTGGAGCGAGTACCTCCGCTGGAACTTGAGAATCGATTTGCCACGAATGACAAAGAAACTTCCCGACTGATGCAGATGATAAAGACGAGCGAAGTCGAGAAACCCTCGATCCATTACGTAGAAAGCACCGAGCTCTGGCAGCAGGTAGTCGAGGACGTTGACCTCGTGCATTTTTCCGTCGCTGATATGGATAAAGCTCGGGATATTGCCCCTCAAGCCGAGCAACGTATGCAGTTTGACCGCCGCTTTGGCGGTTCGAGACGGTGCCCATGGAAACACCGACAAACACAGATCGAAGGTCGTTGTGTCGAGCGCATAAATCGTATCACTCAGGTCGGCGACGAAGGGTTCGTTGACATACAGTTTTCGGGCCTGCGCCATCAACCGCTGTACAAGGTCGGCGTAGATACACCAGTTTCGCCACTCGTTGGCGTCGGCCAGCGTAGAGTGTTTTATTGTCGATCGAATACCCAAGTGGTAGAGCTTGGCCGATTGCGCTGCCAGGCACGCTTCGATGTCTCTGAGGCTTTCGCGATACGTCAGCTGCGCGAAGGCAAGAACGCGGAATTGGTCCGCGCACGAAAGCGATCTGACCCGATAATTGCCGTTGTATCGAGTTACAATTCTCTTGAAGGTGGTCCACGGCACATAGTCCATGATTTGCGCGAACAAAGTCATGCCAGCGTACATGACGGATCCTCAAAGAATCGATTCTCTGAAGAAAGTCTGCGGCCAGCTTTGCGTTTAAGTCGACACCACCCTAATACTACTGTGAAAAAAAATAAGGCATTATGGGGCTTGCTTCAAGTGTTGGATGAGGTGGGCCATGGGCCTGAGTCTGGAGCAGCGCTTTGAACGCTACTGTGATGGGATTGTGAGTACCTTGTTGCACGCGGATCGAGAGCAGCCGGCACGTTGGTACATCAAAGGCTTGATGCTGCCGGGGGAGCGCAAGAGTGTGGAGCCGATGGCGGCGCGTGTGGCGCCGGAGCAGGTGCGTTCGGCGCATCAGTCCATGCATCACTTGGTGGCGGAGGCGCCCTGGAGCGACGAAGCGATGTTGTCGGCGGTTGCCGGTCGGGTACTACCGAGGCTGATTGAGCCGGACGCCGCCGTGCATTGGATCATCGATGACACCGGGTTTCCGAAGAAAGGCAAACACTCGGTGGGTGTGGCTCGCCAGTACTGTGGCCAGACGGGTAAACAGGATAACTGCCGGGTGGCGGTATCGCTGTCGATCGCGAGTGAGCGCGGCAGCCTGCCGATCGGGTACCAGTTGTACTTGCCGCGGGAATGGGCCGACGATGAGGTGCGCCGGAGCAAGGCGGGCGTACCGGAAGACGTCACATTCAAGACCAAACCGGCGCTGGCGATGGAGCAGATCGAAGCCGCACTGGCTGCCGGTTATCCGCGCGGCATCGTGCTGGCGGATGCCGCCTACGGAGATGAAACGGCTTGGCGTGAGCGTCTGGTCGGTCATGGTTTGACCTACGCGGTGGGCGTACGCCCCGGCACGACGGTGTGGTGGGGCGAGCATCAGCCCCTGGCCGAACCTGGATCCGGCGGCCAGCGGGGCCGACCGCGTCGTCGCCTGCAGCGTGATGAGAGTCACCAGCCCATTACCGTAGCTGAGGTGGCCTGCGCCTTGCCGGGGCAGGCTTGGCGGAATGTGACATGGCGTGACGGGACAGCGGGACCGCTGAGTTCGCGCTTTGCCCGGGTACGGGTTCGGGCCGCTCATCGAGACCAGCCCCGTGACGAGGAATGGCTGATCATCGAGTGGGCGGAAGGCGCCAGGGAGCCGGCTCACTACTGGTTCAGCAATTTGCCTCGGCGCATGACTTGGCCAGAGATGGTGGACATGGTGATGAGTCGTTGGCGTATCGAACGGGACTATGAGGAACTGAAGCAGGAACTCGGGCTGGGACATTACGAGGGTCGCAATTGGCGGGGCTTTCATCACCACGCGAGTCTTTGCATAGCAGCTTACGGCTTTTTGATGTTGGAGCGGCTCTCCGGCAGAAAAAAAAACGCCGTTGGATTCAAAGCGCCTGCCCTACCCGAAGGCTTCCAACCGCGCGGGGCTGGGACCGATGCAGCGGCATGAGCCCACGTCGATCGCCAGCTGTCGATTTCGCCTGGCTCGCGCTATTGCCAGAAACCTGCACCGGTGTCCCTGCTGCGGACGCGGCAGGGAGGGGCCAAATTTTTAACACAGTAGTATTAGCAGGCTGTTGAAAAACCCCCGCCTCTCGGCAGTGGGTTTGAGATAATCCGGATATCGATTCCGACGGAGGCACGAGCCATGCGTGGCGGCGACAACTACACCGAAAACCTCTTTTCTGTCGTCCGACTTGAAGACTTCGTGCCTGCCAATCACCCGCTGCGCCCGCTTCGCCTCTGGATCAACGAAGCACTTGAGCGTATGGATCCGCTCTTCAGCCGGATGTACGACCAGGGTCACCTGGGCGGACGTCCGAGCATCGCTCCCGAGAAGTTGCTTCGCGCCATGCTCCTGCAGGTTTTCTACAGTATCCGCAGTGAGCGACAACTCGTTGAGCAGATTTCCTACAACCTGCTGTTTCGCTGGTTCGTCGGGCTGTCTATCGATGACAAGGTCTGGAACCACCGCGTATTC
>JBKDZQ010000009.1:0-4626 GCA_047971325.1 Parahaliea sp. | reverse complement strand
CCGCCAGGCGGGCGATATGGGGGCCGCCAGGATAGGGCAGGCCCAGCATCTTGGCGGCCTTGTCGAAGGCCTCGCCGGCGGCGTCGTCCAGCGACTCGCCGAGCAGGCGGTAACGGCCAATACCGTCCACCCGCACCAGCTGGGTGTGACCGCCGGACACCAGCAGGGCGACAAAAGGAAATTGCGGGCGCTGCGCCTCCAGCATCGGCGCCAGTAGATGCCCCTCCATGTGATGCACCCCCAGCGCCGGCACGCCCCAGCCCCAGGCCAGGGCCCTGGCCAGGGTGGCACCCACCATCAGCGCCCCCACCAGTCCCGGGCCGGCGGTGTAGGCCACGCCATCGATGGCCCGGGACTGGCAGTTCGCCTCGGCCAGCACCTGTTCGATCAGCGGCAGGGTCTTGCGGATGTGGTCCCGCGAGGCCAGCTCCGGCACCACGCCGCCGTATTCCACGTGGATATCCACCTGGCTGTAGAGGGCGTGCGCCAGCAGGCCCCGGTCGGTGTCGTACAGGGCCACCCCGGTTTCATCGCAGGAGGTTTCCAGTCCCAGCACCAGCACGCGGGTCTCCACAATATGAACAGGGCGGCATCATACCCCATGAGCGTACCGGACGTGCACACCAAGTGCTGCGGTGCCATTGCGCACCTGGCGCCCTGCGGATGGGCAGTGGCAGTGTGCATACCGGTGGCGTAAGGTTCAGTTTCCCATAGAGAACGCCACCGCCAGTGCATCGCCCAGTGCGGCCATCATGGTCGAGCCGTGGGACTGCCCCTCCAGATTGACGGTGCGTAACCTGGCGTCCGGCAGCGCCGCCAGCAGAGTGGCGTGGAACACCGCCGCGGACTGCCCTGCATTCCCCCTTTCCGCACCGCCGGTCACAACCAGCAAACTCCCTCGCGGGGCATCCGGTGCGGTCGCTGCCTCCCGCGCCAGCAGACCGTCACCAAACCAGAATGATGGACTGACGGCCACCAGGTGGTCGAACAGGGCCGGGCGCTTCAAAAAGGTGTGCACTGCCAGCAGGCCGCCGAAGCTGTGGCCCACCAGGGTCTCGCGCGCGGCATCAACCGGCCAGCGTCGGTGCACCGCCGGCACCACCTGCTGTTCGACAAAATCAAGAAAGACCTCGCCACCCCCGATGGCCAGACCCGAGGCCGGCATACCCTCGGCAATGCGATAGCCGGGCACCGGCGGCGTATAATCGAACACGCGCCGGGGCAGTGGCCCCGCGCCAATGCCCACCACCAGCCCGGGGGCGATACCTGTGCGGACCCCGGCGCGCGCCAGGCGCCGGGCGGTAAGAGCAAAGATCGGGAAGTTGTCCTGGCCGTCAAGGACATAGAGCACCGGCCAGCCACCCGCGGGGGCCTCGCCCCGGGGCCAGGCCACCATGAGCGGGTAGAGCTCGCCCCCCGGCCCGGCCAGCCGGATGACGGCGCTGCGCTCGAGGGTGTAGGGGCCGGCGTCGACCTCCGTCCCGGTATCCGCCCCATCGGCCTGCACCCGCACGGTGGCGACCACAAGCGCCGCCACCACCAGCAAACACCCAACCCCTGCCATCACACCGGCAAGTCGATGTCGAAAACCCTTGCTCATGCCTGTTACCCTGAAGCGCTGGAATCATTGACGACCCCAACAACCGCGGGGCACCGGCGACAGTCGGTCGCGGGGACCACAGCGCCTGTCAACCTGGACCGCACCGGCAAACCTTGTTGGGAATGATAAACATTCGTACTGTATGACAGCCCGGGCGATGCCAGCAAGCCCGGGCGCCCCGGGTGGTCAATTTTTGCCCGCATCCACTTTGCAAATCCCTCGCCATGGGTATAGAATGCGCGCCCTTCCGGGCGTTGTCTGGTCAATTTACCGGCAAGCCACCAACCATTGGATACAGGTGAAGACTGAATGCCTCATGTAAAGGTCAAGGAAAACGAGCCCTTTGACGTCGCGCTGCGCCGTTTCAAGCGCTCCTGTGAGAAAGCCGGCGTTCTCGCCGAAGTGCGCAAGCGCGAGCATTACGAAAAGCCCACCACCGTGCGCAAGCGCGCTGCCGCTGCCGCCGTCAAGCGTCACCTGAAAAAGCTCTCCCGGGAAAACCGCAAGCGCGTCCGCCTGTACTGAGCGGTACTCAGGCACCCCCATGAGTGACCCAAATCTCGTCGAGACCGTGAAGGCGGCCATGAAAGCCGCGATGAAGGCTCGCAACAAGCAACGCCTGGGCACCATCCGACTGATTCAGGCCGAATTCAAGCGTATAGAGGTGGACGAGCGTATCGAACTGGACGACGCTCGCGCATTGGTCGTGCTCGACAAAATGGTCAAGCAGCGCAAGGACTCCGCCAGCCAGTTCCGGGACGCCGGGCACAATGAATTGGCGGAGCAGGAGGAAAGTGAAATCGCCGTACTGCGGGAGTTCCTGCCCTCCCAGCTCAGCGCTGAAGAAATCACCAGGCTGGTGGACGCCGCCATCGCCGCCGCGGGCGGCAGCGGTATGCAGGCCATGGGCGCCGTCATGGCGCAGCTCAAACCGCAATTGCAGGGCCGCGCCGACATGGGTGAGGTCGGCAGGATCGTCAAGGCTCGCCTCGCCGGCTGACCGGCATTCGACCCGGACTGCAAGGCAGGCGCGGGCGTGTTCAAGTACCCCCACCACACAAGCAGCTGACAGCGCATGGCCGGACGGATACCGCAATCCTTTCTCGACGAGCTGCTGGAGCGGCTCGATATCGTCGAGGTGGTGGATCGCCGGGTCAAACTGAAAAAAACCGGCAAGAACTACAGCGCCCGCTGCCCCTTCCACGAGGAAAAGACCCCCTCCTTCAGCGTCAACCCCGACAAGCAGTTCTACTACTGCTTTGGTTGCGGCGCCGGTGGCAATGCCATTGGCTTCGTGATGGACTACGACAATGTCGACTTTCTGCAGGCCGTGGACACCTTGGCGGGCAGTCAGGGCCTGTCAGTCCCCCGGGAACAGGACGACGAGCGACCGCCGGGCAGCCCATCGCCGGAGCGCAGCCACAAGCCACTGTACGCACTGCTGGAGGACATCGCCCGCTACTACCAGCAGCAGTTGCGCCAGCACCCCGAGGCCGCTCGCGCGGTGACCTACCTGCAACAGCGCGGGCTCAGCGGGCAGATTGCCGGGCAGTTCGACCTCGGCTTCGCCCCGCCGGGCTGGGACAACCTGCTGCGACACTTCGGTGGCGACAAAGCCAGTCACCAGCTGCTGCTGGACGCCGGCATGCTGGTACAGAACGAGGCGGGGCGCGTCTACGACCGCTTCCGCGACCGGGTGATGGTCCCCATTCGCGACCAGCGCGGCCGGGTAGTCGCCTTTGGCGGGCGCGTGCTGGGCGACGACAAGCCCAAGTACCTCAATTCGCCGGAAACCGCCATTTTCCACAAGGGCCGCGAGCTCTACGGCCTGTACCAGGCGCGCCAGGCCAACCGGCAACTGCGGCGCATACTGGTGGTGGAGGGCTACATGGACGTCATCGCCCTCGCCCAGTACGGCATCAGCAACGCCACCGCCACCCTGGGTACCGCTACCAGCCATACCCACCTGGAGCGCATTTTCCGCCTGTGCCCAGAGGTGCTGTTCTGCTTCGACGGTGACGCGGCCGGCCGCAAAGCCGCCTTTCGCGCCCTGGAAGCGGCCCTGCCGATCCTGGAGGACGGCCGCCAGGCGCGCTTCCTGTTCCTGCCGGAGGGCGAAGACCCGGACACGGCGGTACGCGCCGGCGGCGCCGAAGGCTTTGAAAAACTGGCGCAGGACGCCCTGCCACTTGAAACCTTTTTGTTCGATGCACTGTCAGAAGGTCTGGAAACGCAAAGCCTGGACGGTCGCGCGCGCCTCAGCAAGACAGTGCTGCCCTACATCCGGCAGCTGCCCGAAGGTGTCTTTCGTCAGTTGATGCTGCGGGAACTGGCCCGGCGCACCGGGCTGGAACTGGCCAGCCTGATGCAACTGGAGGTGCCGCCACCTGTGCCCTCGGCGGATGGCGCCCGCGCGGCAGAAACGAGGGGCCCACGCCAGCGGCCGGCGCAGGCGCCACTTCCCAGAGGCTATTCCAACCTGGCGCAGCAGGCCCTGGCGCTGTTGTTGCACCGGCCGGAAGCGGCCCAATTGGCGGACCCGGAATCACTGGCGACACTGGAAGGGGATGACATGGCGCTGCTGGTGGATATGTTGCAACTGTTACACCGGCGGCCGGAGTCGTCCACGGCCATGCTGCTGGGCCACTGGCACAACACCCCCCCGGGCGATCTGCTCAACCGGCTGGCGGGACAGGAACGGCTGATTCCGCTGACGGGTATAGAGCGCCAGTTCGTCGACACCATGGACGAGCTGGCCCTGCTGAATCGCAGAGCGGCACTGGCGGCGCAAGTCGACAAACTAAAACACAGCGACTACGCTCAGATGAGCGTAGAAGACAAACAGCAGCTGCGCGAGCTGGTACAGGAAATGCGGAGAATCGACGCTGAACGCAACAAGCGCGGCTCGTGATTTTAATCCCCGCGATGGGTGCCATGACATACGGCCTTGCATTCCAGGCGGCCGCCCCCAGTTATGTCCCACCCGAGTAGCCACCGGCCAGACCGGCGGAGTCCAAGAGGACATC
>JBKDZQ010000008.1:0-7488 GCA_047971325.1 Parahaliea sp. | reverse complement strand
TCACCCGGCCCAGCCACCCGACGAGGAAACCGCCATGGACTTTGCCTACTCACCCAGAACCCGCGAAATGCTCGCCCGCGTCCAGTCCTTCACGGACCAGTACATCGTCCCGCGTATTCGCCAGTACAACGAGGAGGTCCACGCCGGCAGCTACCCCGTGTCCTTCATGGCGGATCTGCGGGAGCTGGCAAAAGCCGAGGGCCTGTGGAATATGTTCCTGCCCCACCTGAAGGACAACGAGCCCGGCACCCGCCTGAGCAACCTGGAATACGCCCCGATCGCCGAGATTACCGGCCGCGTGCCCTGGGCGCCGGAAGTGTTCAACTGCAACGCCCCGGACACCGGCAATATGGAGCTGCTGCACATGTTCGCCAACGAGGCACAGCGGGAGCGGTGGCTGAACCCCCTGCTCGAGGGGGAGTTCCATTCCGCCTTCGCCATGACCGAACCCGACGTACCCTCCTCCGACGCCACCAACATCACCACCCTGATGCGGCGCGAAGGCGACGAGTATGTGAACAACGGCCGCAAGTGGTTTATTTCCAATGCCGCGCGCCCGGACTGCAATATCTTCATCGTCATGGGCAAGACCGACCCGGACAGCGACAACAGCCACCGCCAGCAGAGTATGATCCTGGTGCCCAGGAACACTCCCGGGCTGGAGATCGTGCGCAACCCGACCGTGCTCAACCACCACTCCCCCGAGGGCCACTGCGAGATCCTGTTCCGGGATGTGCGGGTGCCGGTGGGCAACCTGCTGGGCGAGGAAGGCAGCGGCTTCGCCCTGGCCCAGGCCCGCCTCGGCCCGGGGCGCATCCACCACTGCATGCGCTCCATCGGCGCCGCGCAACTGGCGCTGGAACTGATGGTGGAACGCGCCCAGGAGCGCAAGGCCTTCGGCCGCTACCTGCACCAGCACGGCGCCATCGGTGAATTCATCGCCAAGTCCCGCATCGAGATCGAGCAGGCGCGCCTGCTGGTGCTCAAAGCCGCGTGGATGATGGACAATGTCGGCGCCAAGGAGGCCCGCCGGGAAATTTCCATGATCAAGGCGCTGGTGCCAACCGTGCATACCACGGTCACCGACCGCGCCATGCAGGTCTTTGGCGCCATGGGCCTGACCCCGGACACCCCGCTGGCCGACAGCTACACCTGGGGCCGCTGCCTGCGTTTCGCCGACGGCCCGGACGAGGTCCACCTGCAGGCCATCGCCCGCATGGAGGTCAAGGACAGCCAGGCTGGCCTGGGTGCCTCCGCGGCCTACCTCACCCCTCCCCTTCGCAACTGAAGGTGATCGGTCACTACCCGCCCGGCCCCGGCGGCCGGGCGGCGTGATTCCTTCATGTTTTCTTCACGCACGCCATGGTCCCCGCTTCGCTACAATGGCTTGGTCTTTGCGTGGTAGCAATGTCCCGCGCCGAGGGCGACCCAGACCGGACGGCTTTTCGAACAAGGCGATGAACCCCACACCCGCGCCAGCCCAGCAAGAACCCACCGCGAGTCCCGCGCCCGAGGCACTGCTGCGCGAGGCCTTCGCCGCCGGGGCTGCCCGCTACATCAGCGGCTGCGAAGCGCGCATCGACGACTTCGTGCGCAAACACTACTCCGTTCGCGGTGCCCTGAGGATTCACGCCCGCGCGCTCGGCTGGGACATCGTGCGTGTGCCGGTCAATATCGTCTGGTCGCTGTTCAACCTGCTGTTTGCCGGCCTGAACCTACTGGCGGGAAAACTGCGCCTGTGGCGGTTGCGGGACGGGCTCCGGCGTCTGCCGCGGGGCTTGCAGACCGACACCGATCGCGAGCTCAGCTGGCTGGTGCTCACCGAACTGCTGCGGCTGCCCTGCGAATACAAAGAACGGCGCAGCGAACGAGACGCCCTGATGGAGGAGATTGTCGGCGATCCTGCCCTGCAGCAACTGTTTGGTACCCAGGGTGAACTGCCGACCGGACTGCCCCGTAGCGATGACTTCCGGCTCCGGCTCGCGGGCAAACTGGCGGAATACAGCGCCACCCGCACCGGCTCCGCCGAACTGGCCAGCAACACGGCCCTGCTGGTCACCAGCAAACTCGCCCTGGGCCAGGCGGCCTTCGGCACCTTCAGCGCCGGCACCGTGCTGTCCGCGGCGGTTGCCCACTCGGTAGCGGTATCCAACTTCTGGCTCGGCTCCACCATCGGTGCCTATTACTATGCGGTGGTGCCAGCGGTGGCCTCCCTGCACCTGCAACTGTTGGTGACCCTTGCACTGTCGGTAATACTGGCCCTGGTATCGACTTTCATCGGCATCCTCACCGATCCCCTGCAGGCCCGCCTGGGCCTGCACCAGAAGCGCTTGCGCAAACTGGTTGCCGCCCTCCGGGACGACCTGCAGGGCAGCGACACCACCCGCTTCGCCCTGCGCGAAAAATACATGGGCCGCCTGTTCGACGTGATGGACTGGGTGTCGATGGCCGGCCGGGCAATGTAGGCCCTGTGTGTCAACCTAAGCCTGAACCAACTGATTGTGCACAAAAACGTTCATGCGTTTGCCCTGGGGCCTCCAAGGGATGCATTCGCCGCGATGCTGGATCAGAATGGTTGTCGGCAGGTAGGTTTGCCATGTCACAGGCGTGTTGCTACTATCGCCGTCTTTTTCGACCTTTCCACTGAGGATACAGGCCGTGGAGGAAAACTGGGCACGTATTATCGAGGCCATGGGCGAGGATCTCGGCCGCCCGGGACTGGCGGACACCCCCAAGCGCGCGGCGAAGGCCTTTGAGTTCCTGACCCGGGGCTATCAGCAGTCGGTGGACGAGGTGGTCAACAATGCCCTGTTCCCCTCAAGCTCCAGCGAGATGGTGCTGGTGCAGGATGTCGAGCTGTACTCCCTCTGCGAGCACCACCTGTTGCCCTTCATCGGCAAGTGCCACGTGGCCTACCTGCCCACGGGCAAGGTACTGGGGCTGTCGAAGGTGGCACGGCTGGTGGATGTGTTCGCCCGTCGTCTGCAGATTCAGGAATCCCTGACCACACAGATTGCCGAGACTATCATGGCGGTCACCGGCGCCTCGGGCGTCGGGGTCATCATCGAGGCCCAGCACATGTGCATGATGATGCGCGGCGTGGAGAAGCAGAACTCGATCATGAAGACCTCGGCCATGCTGGGCTGCTTCCGCGAATCGCAGTCGACCCGCGATGAGTTCCTGTCATTGCTGAAGCTGCGGCGCTAGCTCGATGATCTCCGCGTGCAGATACTGCCGGCTGGCAGTGCGCTCGCTAGCATAGGCCAGCAGCAGGCGGGTGGTATCACCGGCGACGCTGTACACCCGGTAGCGCTGGGCGTCGGCCCGTCCGTAGAGCAGGCGCTGGCCAAAGACCCGGTTGGCCCACTGGGATGCGTTGCCACAGGCACGGCCCTCGCAGTCGAACAGCAACTCACTGCCCGCTAGGGCCGCGACCCTGGCCGTCAACTCCTCGAACACCTCTTTGGCGGTAAAGCCATCGACGATCTGCCAGGTGTAGCGCACGCGCTCGCCATTTACCCGGCGACTGCGCTTGAAGCGCCATTCGCCGAGGTGTTTTTGCATGGCCCCAAGGCCCACCTCGTAGTCGAGCACTGCCTGTCGGGATCTGTCCATCTGGCTGGCATGGGGGAAGGTGTCGAGGTCTTCCAGCAGAGCGAGGGGGCGTTCGGTCGCCAGGGCCGGTATCGCCAGCCACAACAGCAACAAACTGCACAGGGCGGCCGGAAAACGACCGATACCACAAGACACCACGCTATCCCCTCCCCTCATGCCTGCGCCAGAAATTCCAGCAGGCTAGTAATATGCTCATCGATGTTAGCCTCCATGTGAAAATGGTGTCCCCCATCGACCGGGATGACCTGGAGGCGCCGCAGATGGGGGCGGACGGTCTCCTCCAGCGGGTGCCGCTGCATTATACCGTCGCTGGCAACCAGTAATAGTACCGGTGAGGCAATGGACGACAGCATCGCACGCACCTGGCTCTCACTCATTTTTACCGCCGAGGCAGCGCGCAAGCGTGGGTCGATTCTCCAGGCCCAGCCGGCCTCGTCGCTGCCTTCCAGGCCGCGCTCCGCCAGCGCTCGCGCGGCCGCTTCCGAAAGGTCGTTGCGCACCCTCACCGCCACCGCCTGCTCCCGCCGCGGGTAGCGGCGCGCGGGCCGGTTCAGCGCAGTACTGCGCTGACGAAGAAAATCACCCAGCTGGCTGACAAAATCGGTTTCGGGGACGGGTCTGGGAATCACCCCATCGAGCAATACCAGGTGGCTGACACGCTCCGGCAGCGCCGCCGCCAGCAAGGCGGCGATAACGGCGCCGCGGGAATGTCCCAACAGGACACAGCGCTCCCAACCCAGAGCATCCAGCAGCGCCACCAGTTGTGGCATGTCGTCCCAGATCTGGTAGGTGGCATCGGCGGAGCGGAAGCTGCTGCGGCCGTGCCCGCTGAGGTCTGGCGCCACCACATGGCAACAGCGCAGGCGGGGGCCGAGGCGCTGGAAGCTGGCGGCGTTGTCGAGCCAGCCGTGCAGGGCGAGCACCGGCAACTGGCCCCGCTGCCCCCACTCCAGGCCCTCCAGGCGCAAACCGTCGATATCCCAGTGACGCGGGCGCCCGGGGGGCAGGGTTTCGGGCAGGGTGGCGACGGCTTCCTCGCTCACAGGCCAGCCTCGTAGTGTGGAGGAAAAGCCCACCAGAGCACGCTGGCACAACCCGGGGCCGGTGCATCCAGCGCCAGGGTCACCAACCCGCCGGGGGGGTGGGAAGGCGTCGCGCCAGTCTCGCCGCTCAGGTAATCGACCAGTTCCGAGACCAGCGGCTGATGGGATACCAGCACCAGGTGGCGCGGCGTACCGGTGCCGAACAGCCGCTCCAGGGCGCATTCAACCTCCAGGGGTTCAGAGCCGGGAATCAGCGCCTGATGGGCACTGGCGGAACAGCCTGTCACTGCGCCAATCAGCGCAGCGGTCTGGGTGGTGCGCTGCCAGCAGCTAAACCAGAGCAGGTCGGGGGTGGGCAACTGGCGGCGACCGCACAGGGCGACCAGCGCCTGGGCACCGCGGGGAACATCCCGCCGCCCCCTCGCCGTCAGCTGGCGCTGGCGATCTCTCACCGCCGGCCCCGCTTCGCCGTGTCGCCACACTGTCAGTATCAGTGACCCGCCCTTTCAGCCACTGCAACCACTTACCTCCCGCCCGGCCTGTTACGACCGGCCGGAGAATTGGCAAGTCTATCAGCAAAGGGCCTGGGCATGCACAACAGCCCCGACAGGCCGAGATCAGCGGACCTCCTCGCGCTATTTGGCGGCCATGGCCAGCAGCAGGCGGTTCAAGCGCGCCACATAGCTGGCCGGGTCGTCCAGTTGCCCCCCTTCGGCGAGGGTCGCCTGGTCGAACACGATGTTGGCGAGATCGGCGTAGCGATCCTCATCAGCCTCGGCATCCAGCATCTGCAGCAGCGGGTGCTGGGGGTTCACCTCCAGAGTGGGTTTGGTGTCCGGCACTGGCTGCCCCGCGGCCTCCATGATGCGCCGCATCTGGGCACCCATGTCGTAGTCGCCCACCACCAGACAGGCGGCGGATTCGGTGAGGCGGGCGGTGGCGCGCACTTCCGCCACCTTGTCTTCCAGTACCCTGGCCAGGCGCTCCACCAAGCCCTCGCTGTCCTTCTGCAGCTTTTCCTGCTCGGCTTTTTCCTCTTCCGTGTCGGTGTTCAGGTCGAGAGCGCCGCGCGCCACGTCCCGCAATTGCTTGCCGTCAAATTCCTGCAGGTGGTTCATCAGCCAGTCGTCCACGCGGTCGGACAGCAGCAGCACCTCGATGCCTTTCTTGCGAAACACCTCCAGGTGGGGGCTGCTCTTGGCGGTGTTGAAATTTTCCGCGACCACATAGTAGATCTTGTCCTGGCCTTCCTTCATCCGGGACACGTAATCCGCCAGCGACTGGTCCTGTCCGGCCTTGTCGGTGTGGGTGGTGGCAAAACGCAGCAGCGCGGCGATCTTCTCCTTGTTGGCAAAGTCCTCGGCCGGCCCCTCCTTCAGCACCTGACCAAATTCCTTCCAGAAGCCGGCGTAGTCTTCGCCCTCTTTCTTGGCCAGCTTGCCGAGCATGTCCAGCACGCGCTTGGTCAGGGCCGAGCGCATGGACTCCACATTGCCGTCCTGCTGCAGGAGCTCCCGCGACACGTTCAGTGGCAGGTCGTTGGAGTCCACCACACCCTTGACAAAACGCAGGTACAGGGGCAGGAACTGTTCCGCCTCGTCCATGATGAAGGTGCGCTGCACATAGAGTTTCAGGCCCCGCGCCATGTCGCGGTTCCACATGTCAAAGGGCGCGCGCCGGGGCAGGTAGAGCAGGCTGGTGTACTCCAGCTTGCCCTCGACCTTGTTGTGGCTCCAGGTCAGGGGCTCGTCGAAATCGTGGGATACGTGGCGGTAGAAAGCCTTGTATTCGTCGTCGCTGATCTCGCCGCGGGGGCGGGTCCACAGGGCGGTGGCCTCGTTCACGGCCTCGTATTCGGGTACCGCGGCCTCGGCGGGCCCGGTGCCCTCTTCCTCGTCTTCACCCGCGGTCGCGGGGGCGGCGGGTTTGACCATCAACACCGGCACCGAGATGTGATCGGAGTACTTCTTGATCACACTGCGCACCCGGTAGTCCTCGGCGAACTCCTTGCTCTCGCCCTTCAGGAACAGGGTGATGACGGTACCGCGATCGGCCTTCTCGCGGGCCTCGACGGAAAACTCCGACTCGCCGGCGGATTCCCACAGCACACCCGCGGCAGCGGGTTCACCGGCCTTGCGGGTGTGCACCTGCACCCGGTCCGCCACGATAAAGGCGGAATAGAAACCCACCCCGAACTGGCCAATCAATTGGGAATCCTTCTTCTGGTCGCCGGTCAGGTTTTCCAGGAAGGCGGCGGTGCCGGACTTGGCGATGGTACCGAGGTTTTCCACCACCTCGTCGCGATTCATGCCAATACCGTTGTCGCTGATGGTGACCGTGCCGGCCTCCTTGTCCACATCCACCCGCACCTGGTAGTCCCCCTGTTTCTCCAGCAGGGACTCATCGGCCAGGGCGGCGAAACGCAATTTGTCGATGGCGTCGGAGGCATTGGAAATCAGCTCGCGGAGGAAT
The DNA here is from genome assembly GCA_047971325.1 of Parahaliea sp. Taxonomy (GTDB): domain Bacteria; phylum Pseudomonadota; class Gammaproteobacteria; order Pseudomonadales; family Halieaceae; genus Parahaliea. Next base: position 358 of record JBKDZQ010000008.1, on the reverse strand, counting down.
ATCTCCCGGTTGCTGTACAGGGAGTGGATCATCAGGTGCAGCAGTTGCTTGGCTTCGGTCTGGAAGCCAAGGGTTTCTCTATTTACGTCGGCGGTCATTGAATTCGGGCCCCTTGCGTTCAGATGGCGAAAGAAAGTGCGTTGCACTGCCGGCCTCTATGGGGACAAAGCCCGGTAATTTCAAGTCGGCAGGGGTGGCGGCCTCGCACCGCGAGGACTCGGAGCAAACAACACGGCCTTAACCCATTTTTAACACCCCCACAAAAATCTCCCTATAAATCAACAGATTGCCGGTGTTGATGTGGGCAAGTGGCACTACATTCTGATCATTCTTGCACAGACTGCCCTCAGGCCACCAT
>JBKDZQ010000007.1:0-4192 GCA_047971325.1 Parahaliea sp. | reverse complement strand
GTCACCGACCGGCTCGGGGCCCAGGGTACGGTGTGCGCCGGTGGCCGCTATGACGGACTGGTGGAGCAGCTCGGCGGCAGGCCGACCCCGGCGGCCGGATTTGCCCTGGGCATGGAACGTCTGGTGCTGCTGTTGTCTGAAACCGGTCAGGTGGCGCAAGGTGAGCCGGCGGCGGACATCTATGTGGTCAGCGCCGGTGCCGCCGCAGCCCGGGAGGCCCTGACTTGCAGCGAGGCCCTGCGCGACGCCTTGCCCGGACTGCGCCTGCTGGTGCACGCCGGTGGTGGCAGCTTCAAGAGCCAGCTGAAAAAAGCCGACCGCAGCGGCGCCCGGCTGGCGCTGATCTGGGGCGACGACGAGGTCCGCGACGGCACCTGCGCGGTCAAGGACCTGCGCGAGCCCGGCGGCCAGCAAACCGTGGCGGTGGTTGAACTGCCGCAATACCTGCGCCAGGCACTGGCCAACTGACGCCGGGCAACTGATGATAGCGACAAGGAAACAACGTGGAACCATATCGCACTGAAGAAGAACAGGTAGAAGACCTCAAACGCTGGTGGCAGGAAAACGGCCGCTCCACCCTGATGGGTATCGTGGTCGCGGCGGCGCTGGTGTTTGGCTGGCAGGGCTGGCAGGAGCATCGCAAGGGCCAGGCAGAGGCTGCCTCGGACCTTTACCAGCGCCTGCTGGAGGCAGCCGGCAACCCCGCCCGCAAACCGGCGGTACAGGGTGAGATGGAGCGTCTGGCCGAGCGTCTGAAAGCTGACTACAGCGGCACCACCTACGCCCAGTTCGCTGCCCTGCAGCTGGCGCAGCTGGCGGTGGCCGATGATGACCTCGAAGCCGCCGAGGGCGAACTGCGCTGGGTGCTGGCCGCCGCCGGCAAGGACAGCGACGCGGCCTGGATTGCCAGGCAGCGCCTGGCCCGGGTGCTGGCCGCGAGCGGCGATACCGACGGCGCTCTGGCTACGCTCGATGCGCAGGGTGACAACCCCTACCAGGCGACCTACGCCATGGTCCGTGGCGACATTCTCTATGGCGCCGGTCGCGACAGCGAAGCGCTGGCCGCCTATCAGCTGGCCCGGCAACTGGTCGCGGAACATTCCGCCCAGATGCCGTTGCCCTCGCTGGAGCGCAAGCTGGCCAGCCTGCAACCCGTAGAACCCCGGGAGCTGGCTGGGGCACCTGCTGCCACGACGGTCGAGGATGCCCGGGAGACCCGGCCATGATCCGCCCGGCACTGCGCCTGCTGGCGCTGCTGGCACTGACCCTGTCGGTCGGCGCCTGCAGCACGGTCAAGGGCTGGTTCGAGATCGACGATGACGAAGACCCCAACCAGCCGGTGGCACTGCAGGACATTACCGAGTCGGTCAAGATTCGTCGCCTGTGGTCCGAGGGTATCGGCGATGGTCAGGGCGATGGCCTGTACTACATTCAGCCTGCCCTGGAAGGTGAGACCATTTACGCCGCGTCGGCGGACGGAGAAGTGGAGGCGCTGAATCGCTTCAGCGGCAAGACTCTGTGGGACCAGGAACTGGATACCCAGTTGTCCGGTGGGGTGGGGGTGTACGAAGGCAGCATTTTTCTCGGTGGTGCCGATGGTGCGGTGATCCGGCTGGACAGCGGCAATGGCGAGGTGCTATGGAAAAGCGAGGTGACTGGCGAAGTGTTGGCCCCGCCCCAGGGAGACGGCAAGGTGGTGGTCGCCCAGACCTATGACGGCAAGCTGTTTGGCATAGATTACCACAGCGGCAAGCGGCTGTGGGCCTACGACAGCAACGTGCCGGTGCTCACCCTGCGCGGCACCAGCACACCGATCCTGCGCGATGGCAAAGTCTACGCTGCCTTTGCCAACGGCAGGGTACTGGCCCTTGAGGCCGCTACCGGGGATATCGCCTGGGAAGTGCGGGTGGCCATCTCCCAGGGCCGCTCCGAGATCGAACGTATCGTCGATATCGACGGTAGCATAGCGCTGGCGGGTGGCGAGCTCTATGCCGCCAGCTACCAGGGTCGCATTGCCGCTATCGAGGCCAGCAGCGGCCGCAAATTGTGGCAGCAGAATGTATCGTCTTATTCCGGTGTGTCCACCGGCTTTGGCAACGTTTATGTGGCGGACGTCGATGGCACCCTCACCGCCTACCTGCGCAGTGGCCAGGGTGTGCGCTGGACCCAGGGTGATCTGGGTTTTCGCCAGTTGTCGCGACCCACGCCGGTCAGCAGCTATGTGGCGGTGGTCGATTTCGAGGGGGTGGTGCACCTCATCTCCCAGGTGGATGGCAGTTTCGCCGGGCGGGTAAAGGTTGACAGTGACGGCGCCCGTGCCGACATGGTCAGCGACGAAAATATTCTCTATGTCTATGACAACGACGGCACCCTGTCGGCCTTTGAAATTACCCCGTTGGAAGACTAGCGGATGAGGATAGGTCAGTGATTCCGGTTATCGCCCTGGTGGGGCGGCCCAATGTGGGTAAATCCACCCTGTTCAACCAGCTCACCCGCAGCCGCGATGCGCTCGTGGCGGATTTCGCCGGCCTGACCCGGGACCGCAAGTACGGCGAGGGACGCCTGGGCTCGCGACCCTATGTGGTGATCGACACCGGTGGCATCAGTGGCGACGAGTCTGGCATCGACCAGCAGATGGCCGGGCAGTCGCGGCTGGCGATTGAGGAAGCGGACGGGGTGCTGTTGCTGGTGGATGCCCGGGAGGGCCTGAACGCCGCCGACGAGGCCCTGGCCCGCCACCTGCGCCAGAGCGACAAATCCTTCAACCTGGTGGTCAACAAAATCGACGGCGTCGACGCCAGTGTGGCCACTGGCGATTTCTACGCCCTGGGGGTGGAGCGTCTGTTCGCCATTGCCGCCAGCCACGGTCGCGGCGTCAGCGCCATGATGGAGCAGGTACTGGCGGACTTTCCGGCGCCGCCAGAGGTGGCACCGGAACACGACCCTTATGACAGTATTCGGGTGGCGGTGGTGGGACGGCCCAACGTGGGCAAGTCCACCCTGGTCAATCGCCTGCTGGGGGAACAGCGGGTGGTGGTCTACGATCAGCCCGGCACCACCCGCGACAGTATCTACATCGACTACCAGCGCGATGACCAGCGCTACACCCTGATCGACACAGCCGGCGTGCGCCGCCGCAAGAATGTGAAGCTGGTGGTGGAGAAATTTTCCATCGTCAAGACCCTCAAGGCAGTGGACGACGCCCATGTGGTGGTGCTGGTGATGGATGCCCACGAGGGTCTGGTAGAACAGGACATGCACTTGCTGGGTCATTGCATCGAAGCCGGTCGCGGCCTGGTGCTGGCGGTCAACAAGTGGGACGGTATCGAGTCCGACCAGCGCGAGTGGATGAAATCGGAATTGCAGCGCCGTCTGCTATTCGCCGACTACGCCGACACCCACTTTATTTCCGCCCTGCACGGCACTGGCGTCGGCCACCTGTACAAATCCATCAACACCGCCCACGCCAGCGCCACCCGCAAGCTCAGCACCAACGCCCTGACCCGCATTCTCGAGGGCGCGGTGTTCGATCACCCGCCACCGCTGGTCAACGGGCGGCGCATCAGGCTGCGCTACGCCCACGCCGGCGGCCAGAACCCGCCCCTGATCGTGATTCACGGCAACCAGACCGGCAAGGTAGGCGCGAACTACCAGCGCTACCTGGAAAAAGTGTTCCGCCGTGAACTGAGCCTGTCCGGAACGCCGGTGCGCATCGAGTTTCGCACCGGGGAAAATCCCTTCGCCGGCAAGCGCAACCAGCTCTCCCAACGCCAGGTGCAGCGCAAGCGCCGGATGATGGCGCATGTGAAAAAGAACAAGAAACGCTGAGCCGGCGTTTTTCTGTCTTTCCATTGAAAGCCCTGCAAACACTACCACCGCCATGTCGTCCCGCCCCGATCTCGATAGCCGCGAACATATCGAGGACTTTGTGCGGCAGTTTTATGGCCGGATATTGCGCGATCCCGAGCTGGCGCCGATTTTCATCGACGTGGCCCGCATCGATCTCGACAGTCATCTCGAGCATATTGTCGACTACTGGTGCAAGCTCCTGCTGGGTGAGCGCGACTACCAGCGCCACACCATGAACATCCACCGCCGCCTGCACGCGCAGCGCGCCCTGCGGCCAGCCGATTTCGCCCGCTGGCTGACGCTGTTCACCGCCACCGCCGATGCTTCCTTTGAGGGGCGCAAT
>JBKDZQ010000006.1:0-2197 GCA_047971325.1 Parahaliea sp. | reverse complement strand
GGCCAGTTGGACTCTCAGGTTGGCTTTGTTATCGCCACTTTCCTGGCGGAGCGAGGCCATGATCTGTAGCTCATCCTGGTACCAGGCATCGACGTACGCAGTCCGCGCCTGCCACCACTCTCCCGGCGTCTCTCCACTATCCCTCCGCAGTGCGCGCTCGGCGGCAATCTGTCGCAAGGCATTCGAACGCTCTGCCGACGCGGCCACGGTGCGATCTGCCAGCGCAGCGATGGCCGGACTGGCCAGTGACCGGAACATACTGATGGATTTCTCCGCATCGACCCCGATTTCAAGAAACTTGCGATGGAGCTGAGGCCCGAACCGCCCGGTGGCAAAGACTTCACTGAGAATGGCGCGCTCCTGCGCCAGCAACTCCTTGTGCCACAACAGGTATTGATAGGCCGTCATGTTCTGCCTCAGGGCCGGGGTCTGGATGAAGAAAATCTGCTGCCTGATACTGTCAAGAAGATTCAGGTTGACACTGGTGTAGCGCTCGAATAGCTGGACCGCGCCCTGAGCCCGGGTGTCCGCTATGCGCCGCCAGTCCGCCAGCAGTTCCAGGTTTTCGTGGACAGAAGCAACCATGCGCCTGAAATCGACATTTTCTCCCTCGGTGGTCCTGGCGAACTGTTCGCTCGCTGCAACCACCTCGTCATCGGTTGCCGAGCGCAGCGCTTTCAGCCTCTGCTCGTTGCTAACCGGATCGGCCATGGCAAAGCCAAAGGTAAAACTGCGCTCCGCCTGAATGTGGTGCAAGAGCTTGCCAAGGGCCGCCGCCGCTTCCAGCAGCGCTATATCCGAACGCATTTCTCCCATATCGTCACGCTTGGCCACGATGCTCTGCAAGAAGAGCGTCAGCAGCACCAGGCAAACGATAATGAAAACCATGTATCGGGAAAACCGGAACAACGATTTGAAGGGCGAAGCCAGCGCTCTATCCATCGGGGCTTCCTGTTTTTTTGATGTTGGGAAGGGTCAACATGTCACCTTTTTCGGCATAGCCGAAACACCTCAATTTACCCATTGGCCCATGATGCCAGCAACATCGGGATTAGACACGCCACCCGGAAACAGAGTAAACATTTTTCCGGTCTTTTCTGAAACTGCTTTCAAGCTACAGGGGCAGCCGGCGCTATACGCCCGCAGCGCCAGGCGATATAGTGGCCGATGATGGTGCGAAGCCGGTCGCAGATAACAGGGAAAGTCGCTTGAGGAGCGCCAAGTCATGAGCAGAATCGAAAAACTCTCCGCCGACCACTGGGACCCGGAATTGCGCGAACTGTTCGCGGCGGACGGGGCCACGGAACTGGAACAGGGCACGATGCGCATGTTCGCCCACCGGCCGTCGATCGCCAAGGGGCTGATCGCCATGGGCCAGGGCATTCACCAGGGCTGGAGTCTGCCTACCCGCCTGCGGGAACTGTTGCGCCTGCGCGTGGCGTTTCACAATCAGTGCCGGAGTTGCCTGGCCATACGCTATCGTGACGCCGTCGACGCCGGCGTAGATGAAGACCTGGTCTGCTCCCTGCAAAATCCGCCAAAGGCCGACGACCTCAGCGCGGAGGAAAAGGCCGCACTGGACTATGCGGACCGCTTCGCCACCAACCACCTGACCATCGACGACGAGGTCTTCGCCGGCCTGCGCCAGTATTTCAACGACGGCGAGCTGGTGGAAATCGGTTCCTGGGTTGCCTTCTGCGTGGGCTTTGGCCGCCTGGGGAGTGTATGGGACATGGTCGAGGAGCTTCCGGAAGCCTACCGGGAGCGGGGCCAGGGGCCGATCACCCCCTGGAGCGGACAGCCGGTCGTGGTGCGTTGACCGCAGCCCGGACCGGTGCGACGACGGGATTCGACACAGCGTTGCGCAGGCTGTTGCTGCTGGTCGCCATGATAGCGACCCCGCTTGCGCCGGCAACCAGCAGCGACTACGGCCCACCCGCTACGCTGGCGGCACTGCTGGCAGACTATGGCTGGCACGCCGACAGGCACGATATCGACGCCATCAGCGCCCTGTTTACCGACGATGCCTCGCCCCACACCTCGGGTTCCACCCTGCCGGCGGAGGGCAGCGAGGCGATCAGGACGTTCTTTATTGCCGCCTGGAAGCGCTCCGGCACCAGCTTGCAGCGGCGCCACCTGATCACCGGCATTCGCTCCCGAAACGAGGGCACGCGCCAGCGCTTCGCCGCGACCTTCG
>JBKDZQ010000005.1:0-6389 GCA_047971325.1 Parahaliea sp. | reverse complement strand
CCTGGGTTCGTCGCCCTCGGCAGTGGTGAACAACACACTGACCTCGACATCTTCTTCCGCGGTGGCGTCGAATTCGATCGGAAAACGGAGATCATCGTCGGACAGTATCAGCACGTGGCTGCCGGCATCGATATCGTCACGAGCGCCGGTGTCACCGAGCGGACTGCCGTCGAGGCTGGCTTCGACACCCTGCAGTGGCGCATCATCAAGAAACAGTTGCACATACAGACCACCGGCTCGCGCCTGCTGCGTGGCAAGGAAGGCCAGCAAACTCATTCGAAAACAGGATTTCTTCATATCGGTGCGCTTGGGCTCCCAGTGCATGAATCTTGACAACGGGAGCGCCGGCACCTGCAGAAAAAACTGCTGCGCACAGCCAACGGCGGAGCTCCCGTTCAGTTGAGCGCATGCTAAAGTCACAATGTGACATTTTTGTGAACTATCTGGGGAGACAGGAAACTTCTTTCAAACGCCCATGTGGAGGAACTCGACCCGGCGGGGAATCCGCCTTCCCAATTGTCAGAAATTGTTCAATTTTCCGATTTCTTGCTGCAACAGCACATCGCCATCCTGCGCTACCTGACCTACGGGCAAGGGAAAACGATAGAGGCAGGCATCCTGAAGGCAAGACCCACCGCAGGACGCTGTGGATTTCCAAGGCCCATCTGGATCTGGGCAGTGTTCGCTGCAAAGCCGACTACTTGCTGGAATTGCCCGATCGCGTCAAAGCTGTTCGCAGCGACTGCAAGCAACCAGGACTGAGGGGCAGCTTGCGCCGCCAGCTACCTTGCCGCGAGGCTCGCTCCGCCAGGTCCCGGGGGCCATCCAGCCAGGGCTGGGCTTTTAATAATTTTTAGTTACTAGAAAACTTCCTATTGCTCCTAAAAAGTTGTCGACTCCTTGCCGGTGGTTTGGTTTCATGGGGGCGGTTCATCTGCTGACACGGAGATCGACTCTATGAGAAGACAGAAACGCGACATGAACTCCCGCGCCTTCGATCGCGGATATCAGGCCGGTGTCTCCGGCCGCAGCGTTGACGATTGTCCACACAACAACGAAGAACATCGCCAGAACTGGATTTCCGGCTGGCGAGAAGGCCGCGGCGACCAGTGGGACGGCCTGACCGGCGTCTCCGGCGTCCACAAAATGCGCACCGTATAAAGCCGGGTGCCCGACCCAGTCACCTCCAGCGAACACCCCCGCAGACAATCATCTTCCGGATAGACCGGCGGGTGATTTTGAGGCTTGAGGCGCGGTGTTCAGCCGCGCATGCTGCTCTGGGCAATGTCCACCAGTTCGCGGTTGGCAACCGCGAACATGGCGAAGTCCGGTGCGGCAGTGGTGTGCAGCTCGGTGAGCATTTCCCTCCAGCGCTTGAGCAGCGGAGCTTCTTCCTGGGACCACAGCATGTAGCACTGTTCCACATCACCCTCCTCGCCCCAGTGCCGCAGGGCGCCGACCGCCATGGTACGCTGCTGCCACTCCAGGTCTTCCAGGTAGGTGTCACGGGCCATGGCCTGCCACTCGTTGTCGACCTTGGTGGCAACGATCTGGCTGCTGAACCAGTCCAGCTCCAGCTTGTCGCCGAGGTAGTAGTACAGCTCCGCCACCTGGCCGATGGCGGCGCCGGTTTCCGCGGCGGCCTGGATAATGCCCAGGGCGGTGTAGGTGGGTACGGCGCTGGCTACCCGGCGCGCCAGCGCATCACCGACACCGGCACCGGTATAGCGCTCCTCCAGGGCGCTGTACTGCTCCCGCAGGCGCCCGCGCAGCAGCTCCGGCACGATCTCCCGCAACTGCCCCACGCCCTCGCTGAATTCATCGATACAGCGGGTCGGTGCCAGCTCGTGGCGACGATTGCGCAACAGCCAGCGCACGGCGCGCCGTACCAGCCGGATCAGGTTGAGCATCATCTCCATCTGCATCCTGGCCTCGACACCGTGATCCAGGGCCTCGATTTCCTCCCACAGGTCCGAAACGCCGTAGACCGCCATCACCGTGGTGTAGGCCCGGGCTACATCGGCCACCGGCGCTCCGGTGGACTTGCGCAGCCGCTGCACAAAGGTCATGCCCATGCGGTTGACGATATCGTTGCCGATCTGCGTACACATGATTTCCCGGTGCAGGCGGTGTTCCTGCAGCTCCTCGCCGTAGGTCTCGACCAGGTGGGGCGGGAAGGCGCTGGCGATGGCGGCGTAGAGATAGGCGTCGCCACCCAGATCGGAATCGATCAGGGTCTCCTTGAGCGTTGCCTTGCTGTAGGAAACCAGCACCGACAGCTCCGGCCGGGTCAGGCCCTTGCCCTGCACACGCCGGTCGGCAAGCGCTTCATCCGAGGGCAGGAACTCCAGCTCGCGGTTGAGCCGGCCACTGGCCTCCAGATCGGCGATGAAGCGCTGGTACTCCCCCACCCGGTCGATCGCCTGAAACTCGGCCATACTGATGGCCTGCACCTGGCGGTAGTTGTTGCCCAGCACCAGTTCCGCCACGCTCTCGGTCATCTGTTCGAGCATGTCGTTACGGTGTTTTCCGGTGAGGTCGCCCCGGTCGACAATGGCATTGAGCAGGATCTTGATATTGACCTCGTGGTCGGAGCAGTCGACGCCACCAGCGTTGTCGATAAAGTCGGTGTTGGAGCGACCGCCACGCAGGCCGTACTCCACCCGCGCGAGCTGACTCATACCGAGGTTGCCGCCCTCGCCTATCACCCGACAGCGCAGCTCGCTGGCGTTCACCCGCACCGCGTCATTGGACTTGTCGCCAATCGCCGTGTGGGTCTCCATGCTGGATTTCACATAGGTGCCGATGCCGCCGTTCCACAGCAGGTCCACTTCCGACTTCAGCAGCCGGGAGATCAGCTCATTGGGCGTGAGGCGGACTTCGCGGATACCAAAGCGCTGCTGCATCTGGGCAGAAATGGTGACGGACTTGGCGCTGCGGGCGAAAACCCCGCCACCAGCGGACACCAGGCTCTGGTTGTAATCGGCCCAGCTGGAACGCGGCAGGCGGAACAGGCGTTCGCGCTCGGTGTAGCTGGCGGCGGCGTCGGGCTCCGGGTCGACAAAAATGTGCAGGTGGTTGAAGGCCGCCACCAGCCGGATGTGTGGCGACAGCAACATGCCGTTGCCAAACACATCGCCGGCCATATCGCCGATGCCCACCACGGTGAAGTCGGTGTTCTGCACGTCCACGCCCATCTCGCGGAAATGCCGCTGCACCGACACCCAGGCGCCGCGGGCGGTGATACCCATTTTCTTGTGATCGTAACCGGCACTGCCGCCGGAGGCGAAGGCGTCGCCCAGCCAGAAGTCATATTCCGCCGACAGGGCGTTGGCGATGTCGGAAAAGGTCGCCGTACCCTTGTCGGCGGCCACCACCAGATAGGGGTCCTCCTCGTCCTTGGCCACCACCTGCATCGGACGCAGGATGCCCGATTCCGTGCGATTGTCGGTAATGTCCAGCAAGCCGCGAATGAACAACTTGTAGCACTCGATACCCTCCTGCTGCACCTCGTCCCGGCTCATGTCGGCGGTGAGGTTCTTGGCCACAAAGCCGCCCTTGGCACCCACTGGCACGATCACCGCGTTCTTCACTTGCTGGGCCTTCACCAGGCCCAGCACCTCGGTGCGAAAATCCTCCAGCCGGTCCGACCAGCGCAGACCGCCGCGCGCCACCTTGCCGCCGCGCAGGTGGACACCTTCCACCCGTGGCGAGTAGACGAAGATCTCGAACATCGGTACCGGCGCCGGCACGTCGGGAATGGCACGCGGATTGAATTTGAAGGAGAAATAGGGCTTGAGATCGCCATTGCCACCCTGCTGGAAGAAATTGGTGCGCAGGGTGGCATTGATGACCGCGACGAACTGCCGCATGATGCGGTCCTCGCCCAGGTTTTCCACCTGTTCCAGCGAATCCAGGATGCGCTGCTCCACCGCCTGTTCGCGCTGGCCGCGCCAGTCCTCGTCACCGTCGAACACCGGGGAAAAACGGGTCAGGAACAGCTCCACCAGCCCGGCGGTGATGGGCAGGTGGTGGGCCATGGTCTCGGCGATGTAGTCCACGCTGTAGGGGAACTGCAGCTGCCGCAGGTAGCGGGCATAGGCCCGCAGCAGGGCAATTTCGCGCCAGCTCAGGCGGGTGCCCAGCAGCAGGCGGTTGAAGGAATCGTTCTCCGCCTCACCGTACCAGATGCGGGCGAAGGCGTCCTCGAACTCCTCCCGCACCTCCTCCAAGTCGATGTTGTGGGACAGGGAGTAGATCAGGCTGAACTCCTGGATCCAGTAGTACATGCCATCGGCCGCGCGCACGCCGTAGGGCCGCTCGGATACCACCCGCAAACCCAGGTTCTCCAGGATCGGCAGGATATCCGACAGCGGCAGTGAATCGCCCCGGTGGTAGATGCGCAGGCGCAGCTTGGTGTCGTCCTCCTCTTCCACCAGCCGGTACAGGCGCATGGCCAGTTCGCGCTGCCCGCGCAGGCTGAGGATGTTGCGTATGTCCATGACGCCGACCCGGGCATCGAAGTCGTCCCGGTAACCGGGGGGGAAGCCGGTCCCGAGGTTGCGCGCGTGCTGCTCGCCCAGCTCCTCGCCGAACTCTTCCACCAGGCGAATGCGCAGGCGGTCTTCCCAGCCGAGCGTGGCTTGCACTATCTGTTCCTCGATTTCGTTGACATCGTAATGCCGTTCCTCAGAGGGGTTCACCCGCAGCACGAAGTGGCAGCGCACGAGGATGGACTCCGAGAAATGAGAGGTAAATTCCGACTCCTCCGCGCCGAAAGCCCGGGTGAGGATATTCTGCATTTTGACCCGCTGCTCGGTGTTGTAGCGGTCCCGCGGCATGTACACCAGGCAATTGACGAATTTGCCGTGGGTGTCCTCGCGCACGAACAGGCGGGTCTGGCGTCGCTCCTGGATGCGATTCACCGCCATCACCGTGTCGTAGAGTTCCTGAATGCTGGACTGGAACAGTTCGTCGCGGGGGAACAGCTCCAGCACCCGCGCCAGCTCGCGGGCGTCGTGTTCGCCGGCATCGAGCCCGGACAGGGCCAGCACCTGCTCGACCTTGCGCCGCAGGATGGGAATCAGCGCCGGGTTCATGGTGTACACGGTAGAAGTGTACAGGCCGATGAAACGGTGCTGGCCGGCCACCTCGCCGGCCTGGTCGAATACCTTGATCTCTACATAGTCGGGATAGCTGAGGCGGTGGATGCGCGAGCGCAGCCGCGACTTGGCGAAACTGAGCTGATGCCGCAGCAGGGTCTCCGGGGCCATGCTATTGAGGTCCGCCACCAGATCCTGGGCGCCGCGGGTATTGCGGCGGCGCAGGATGCCCAGGCTCGCCTTCTTGTCGACCCTGGCTTCGATCTGGGAACCACTGCGCTTGACCTCGACATATTCATAGCCGAGGAAGGTCATGTGGTCCTGGGGCAACCACTGGCAGAAGGCGATGGCTTCCTGGCGGTCGTCAGGAGTGACGCGGTCACTGGCCTCGATGGCGCCGATCACCTCCTGCAGGCGCTCGCGCATGGCGGAGAAATCGTCCACCACCTGGGCCACCTGACCGAGAATCACCTCCAGGGTCTCCCGCAGTTCCTCCAGCTCGCTGGTATCGGAGTGACGACCGATCTCGAAGTACAGCAGGCTTTCGTGGGACACCAGCTCTCCGGCCCCCGCCTCGCGCTCACCATCGACGACCGCCAGCAGGCGGTTGTCGGCATCGCGCAGGCACACCAGGTTACAGCTCGCCAGGGTGTGGATGCGGACATTGCGCTGGTTCAGCTCGCCCCGTACCGAGGCGGTACAAAAGGGCATGTCGCGGCACACCACCGCCACCACGGTGTACTTGCTCTCCCAGCCATGGCCACCGAGTTCGGGGTTGAAGATGCGCACCTTGGCGGTGGGAGCGTCCCAGCTCTCCATAAAGCGCAGCAGACCGTAGAGGCAACCGTAGACATTCTCCACCGAGCGGCCACGCATGTCCTCGGCGGGGAAACGGGGAAAGAAGGCCGATGCCAGGTTGTGCAGTGACTGGCGGTCTGATTCGTCGGAACGGCTATCGATTCGTCTGGCCAGCTCTTCAAGCAGGCTCTTTTTCAATGCATCCCAGGCCATAGCTCTCTCACAGTCTCCACTTTGCCCTAGATTGATGGCCTGTCAAACCGGCCTTGGAATTTTGGGCCTAGTCTAGACCAATTGACCAGCGGCTGGCAGCCGCCACTGGAACTTTTCCGGCACAAGTCAGTCACAAGGCACGCCGAAGGCGTTGGCCTGCCGCCGGGCATTCGCTAGAATTCGGCGCGCCGGTTCCACCGCGCTGGTGACCGCATAATCCCCGCATACCGCAACAGACAACAGGAGACCGCGTGGCAAGCGCAGACCTCAAGGCCC
>JBKDZQ010000004.1:0-3112 GCA_047971325.1 Parahaliea sp. | reverse complement strand
TCTCGCTGATCTGCCTGGCAAAGGCGCGCTCCCGGGTGTCGTAGCTAACGCCGCCCACCTGTTGCAAACGCCGGTGCAGGGCGCCGGCGAGGGCCTCGTTCGGCAGCATGCTGTGGTTGCCATGAATCACCTCGGCCTCCATCCGGGTGCCCGTACCCTGGGCGGCGCCCTCGGCGGCAGCCATCACCCGGGTCCAGATATCCTTCAGCTCACCGGCCTGCGGATGCCGCACGTAATAAAACACCTCGGCGAAGTCCGGCACCACGTTGGGTGCCGAGCCACCGCTGGTGATCACATAGTGGATGCGCGCCTCCTGGGGCAAGTGCTCACGCATCATATTGACCATGAAATTCATCGCCTCGACGCCATCCAGGGCCGAGCGACCGCGCTCTGGCGCCACCGCTGCGTGGGAGGACACGCCGCGAAAGCGGAACTTGGCGGACTTGTTGGCGAGGCTGGTCGAGGGATCGGCGGCGTTGCGGTCGGCAGGGTGCCACACCAGCACGGCATCCACGTCCTCAAACAGGCCGGCGCGCACCATGTAGACCTTGCCACTGCCCCCCTCTTCCGCCGGCGTGCCGTACAGGCGCAGGGTACCGGCGATATCGTTGTCCTCCAGCCAGTGGCGCACGGCAATGGCGGCGGCGGTGGAACCGGCGCCGAACAGATGGTGACCGCAGGCCTGGCCGGCGTGCTTGCCCGGCACCTCCTCACGCACCGGGCGGGCGGACTGGGAGATACCCGGCAGGGCGTCGAACTCCGCCAGCAGGGCAATCACCGGCTCGCCGCTGCCGTAGCTGGCGACAAAGGCAGTGGGAATATCCGCCACGCCGGTCTCCACGCTGAAGCCTTCGCTTTCCAGGGTTTTGCGCAGCAGCGCCGAACTCTCGGTTTCCTGGTAGCCAAGTTCAGCCTTGTCCCAAATGGCCTGGGCGATGTCGGCATACTGCTGCCGGTGGGCATCCAGATAGCTCAGGATACTGCCGGTCTGCGCGGCGGCCGCCCCCAGTGGCGCGATCGACAGCAATAGAACCGCAGCACAGGCGGTAAAGCGTCGAGACATGGTGTTCCCCTTCAAGTGGATCAGGCACACACCATACCACTCCCGGGGCCCACCCGTACAAACCTGGAGGATCTGGGCGCGCGCCGCTACGCCGGAAAACGCGCCTGGCGCGGGTGCTCTGCCGACCACCGTGCCAGGCGCAGGGCCGGGCAGGGGTTCCCGGCGCGGGGCGGACACCGCCACCCCTGGCACCGCCGGACCCGAGCCCGGGCGATGCGTTGCGTGCACCCTCAGTCGGCGGTAGTGGCAACCCGGTCGCCATAAACCCGGTTGAGGGCGTCGTTCAGGGCCTGTTCGTGGCAGGCCCGGTTGGCGGCGGCGTTCGCCAGGCTGCCGGCGATACGGTGATCAGCAGAGCCGCACACGGTACGCGCGGCAGTGCTCAGGCGAAAGTAGAGACTCTCCTGCCCGCGGGCGGAAGTCAGGTCCAGGTCCTCGAAGCTGACCGCGCGGCTGCGGGCGGCCTGCGACTTGACCACGGTTTCGCTGTGCGGTCCGGCGACGGTCGGCAGCGATACCAGTGCTGCGGCGATTCCGGTGGCAACCAGAGCCAGCTTGATATTGCGTACGATTGTCATGATCTTTCTCCCGAAGGTTGTCTGTTGATCTGCGGCGGGTGCCGGCGGGGCCTGCACGATATTGGCCGCACTCGGAAACAACATTAGGGAAAGCCCGCTGGCATCGATAGCGCCAATCGGCCAGGTGAGACCGTCGTGCGACGAGATGGTGGCTGCGGGCGACAAAGCGCTTGAGCGCCCGCCACCCAAACGGCAGCAACCCTTGGCTTGCCGTCGGGGCCACCGTATATTGTCGGGCCTATGACAACGACTCCAATCACAACCGCGACCTCACCCGCGATAACCGGTCGGGCCGACATCGGCGTGCTCATCACCAATCTCGGCACCCCCGACGCCCCCACCACCGGCGCCCTGCGCCGCTATCTGAGGCAGTTCCTGTCGGACCCGCGAGTCGTGGATGCTCCGCGCTGGCTGTGGTGGCCGGCGCTCAATGGCATCATCCTGAACGTCAGGCCACGGCGCTCGGCCGCTGCCTACCGCAAGGTGTGGACAGCCGAAGGCTCGCCCCTGCTGCTGCATACCCGGGCCCAGGCCCAGGCTCTGGGGGAGGCGTTGGCGGGCACCGCCGGCCCCCGGGTGAAAGTGGCTTTCGCCATGCGCTACGGCTCACCCGCCATCGGCGAAACCATCCAGGCCCTGTGGGACCAGGGCGCCCGCCGCCTGCTGGTGCTGCCGCTCTACCCGCAGTACAGCGGGCCCACCACCGCCTCCACCTTCGACGCCCTGGCACAGGACCTGGGCCGGCGCCGCTGGCTGCCGGAAGTGCGCTTCGTCGGCGACTACCACCGCCACCCCGCCTACATCGCCGCCCTGGCGGACAGCGTGCGCGAGCACTGGCGACAGCACCCGCGGGCCGAGCGCCTGCTGCTGTCCTTTCACAGCATGCCCCGGCGCTACGTGGACAGGGGCGACCCCTACTACGACCAGTGCCTTGCCACCAGCCGCGCGCTGGCGGCGGCGCTGGGCCTGGCGGAGCACGAATGGACCCTGTGTTTCCAGTCCCGCTTTGGCCGCGAGCCCTGGCTGGAGCCCTATACCGACGCCACCCTCAGGGCCCTGCCAGAGCAGGGTGTGCGCTCGGTGGAGGTCATCTGCCCCGGCTTTTCCGCGGACTGCCTGGAAACCATTGAAGAAATCGGCATGGAGAACCGGGCCTGTTTTGTGCAGGCCGGCGGCGAGCGCTACGACTACATTCCCTGCCTCAACAGCTCGCCCCCCCACATCGAGGCCCTGCGGCAAGTGGTCATGGAGAATCTGGCGGGCTGGCTCGACGACTGACGCGGCCCCGGGGTCGGGCTACAGCCAGCGCCGCACCCGGGCGCAGTAGGCGGGGTAGTCCTCGGGAAAGAGTTCCCTGAGCATGGCCTCTTCCGGACGGATATAGCGCCATTCGATGATCACCATGAACAGCAGCGGCACCGCCAGCGCGGTGGCCGCACCCACGGTGAGGGCGGTGCCCAGCAGCACCAGC
>JBKDZQ010000003.1:0-3772 GCA_047971325.1 Parahaliea sp. | reverse complement strand
CGCGTCCAGCCGGTGCTCTACCGCGGCAGCGACCGCCAGCTCAACATGCCGGCGGCCAGGGAGCCGGTGCGCTTTGTCGGCAAGGATGTCAGCCTCAATTTCGAGGACGCACCCCTGTCCGAGGTCACCCACGCCATCCTCGGCGACATCCTCGGGCAGGATTATATCGTCGACGGCCCGGTGCCCGGCCGGGTGACCCTGCGCACCCGGACCCCGATTGCGCGCGGCGAGCTGATCGGCATTCTGGAGTCGCTGCTCAAGGCCAACAAGGTGATGCTGGTGCGCGGCAGTGACGGGCGCTACCTGGTCACCGGCTCGCAACTCGCGCGCACGCTGCGCCCGGGCGTCTCCGGCGCCGGCGGCGTGGGCTACGATACGCTCATCGTGCCCCTGCGCTATATCAGCGCCACCGGCATGGCGGAAATCCTCAAGCCCGTGGCCGAGGAGTCCGCCTTCCTGCGCATCGACAACACCCGCAACCTGCTGATGCTGGCCGGTACCCAGGAACAATTGCAGGGCTGGCTGGAGCTGGTGCAAACCTTCGACGTCGACATGCTCAAGGGCCTGTCGGTGGGCCTGTTCCCGCTGGAACACAGCGAGGTAGAGGATACCGCACAGGTGCTCAGGGGTATGCTGGGGCAGGCAGGAGAAGGGCAGGGTGGCGACTTTGGCAATCTGGTGCGCGTCATTCCCGTCAAGCGCCTCAACAGCCTGCTGGTGGTGACCCCGCGCACCCACTACCTCGATGTGGTCAAAACCTGGGTGGAGCGGCTGGACGCGGCACCGGCGGCCAACTTCGAGCGCCGGCTTTACGTCTACCCGGTGCAGAACACCACCGCCAGCCGGCTGGCGGACCTGCTCAACCGTATTTACGCCGGGGGTGGCAGCGCTTCGGGGGGGGGTGACAGTGATTCGGATGTTCTCGACGAGGACAGCGTGGCACCGGGCATGAATATCGAGAGTATTGGTTCGAGTGGCTCAAACGGTTCAGGCAGTTCGAGCGGCTCCGCCAGTGCCGACAGCTTCGGCAAGAGTGGCAGTGGTAGTGCCATTTCGAGTTCCCGTGTCGGCCTGGGTGACAAAGACGGCATGGCCATGGACGTGAGCGTTGTCGCCGACGAGGAAAACAACGCCCTGATGATCTACGCCACCGGGCGCGAGTACAAGATCATCGAGGCCGCCCTGGCCCAGCTCGACGTGGTGGCCACCCAGGTCATTATCGAGGCCAGCATTCTCGAGGTCAGCCTGACCAAGAACCTGGAATACGGGCTCGAATGGACCTTCAAGGACAACCTCGGCGGCACCTACGAAGGGGGCGGCCAGCTGGTCAGTGACATCGCCTCCGGCCTGGCCCGGGGCAGCGGTTTTTCCTACGCCGTCACCAACATTTCGGGCGGTGATATCCGCGCCGTGCTCAATGCCCTGGCCAAGGACTCCCTGATCAACGTCATCTCCAACCCCTCGGTGATGGTGCTGGACAACCAGACCGCCTACATTCACGTGGGCGATCAGGTGCCGGTGCGCACCAGCCGCTACGGCAGCGTCAGCGGCAATGCGGACTCGGTGGTGGAGAACATCGAGTACCGCGATACCGGCGTCAAGCTGACGGTGCGGCCCTCGGTCAACGCCGGCCGCCTGGTGACCATGGATGTGGCCCAGTCGGTGACTGATGTCGGCGAGGTCGATTCCGGCACTGGCCAGCGGGCTTTCCTGGAGCGCAATATCCAGACCAGAGTGGCGGTGCGCTCCGGGGAGTCGGTGGTGCTGGGCGGCCTGATGCGTGAAAATGCCACTCAATCCGACTCCGGTATTCCCCTGCTCAAGGACATCCCGGGTCTGGGGGTACTGTTCAGTTCCACCGCCAACGAAAGCCGCAAGACCGAGCTGATTGTGATTATTTCACCCCGGGTGATCATGAACGAAAGCGAGCTGCGCGATGTCAGCCGGGAGATGCGCTCACGGATGCGGCATATGGAGCTGATCAAGGGCGATTTGCCCGCGGGGATCGCCACCGGGTCGCAGCAGGGGGATTGAGCCCGGAAAATGCTGGCAATTTTTCACAGTACCGCGGGGCTGGTTCCACCCGTTTCGCGCCGGAAACCGGTGTCGGTGGGGGCGGGGCGATCGTCCTTTACGCGGCCCATGGCTTGCGTTGCTGGCGATGGTAGTCGCCGCTGGCGGTAGGCCTGGCCGTCGACCGCGCACAAGCAGCGCCGCTTGGGCAGGCCCGAACAGGTGGCCAGACCCGCCCGGGCCTCGTATAATGCGCCCCCTTCGGCAGTCCCGCCCACCACTCTTTGAAATCTCAAAATAGGGAAGCAATACAGTATGTTACCGAGGTTTGCCCTGATACTTGCAATACTGCTGGGAGGCTTTTCGGCCCCTCTGTCCGCGGAAAACCCGGCCCCCGGGGCCACTCTCCAGGGTCAGCTCGACATGTCCGCCGATCTCGCGCGACAGCTCGAGCAGCGGGTGCGCGAGCGCTGGCAGGCGCGCATCGACCGCGACTACGACAGTCTCTACGCGTTCTCTACACCCAATTTCCGAAAAGTGTTCCCCAGGCAGCTGTATGTCAAGGGATTCTCATATGGCCTGGACTGGGAGTTGACAGGCGTCGAAATTCTTAACTATGATGGCCGCGCAGCTGTGGCGAGTGTGGCGGCCAGGGTCATGTCCAGGCCGACCAAACAGACTTCCCAGGCGTCCTTTCAGGCTGGTGCCGTACCCATGACTATCATCGAACAGTGGTTATATGTTGATGATCAGTGGTGGTACAGCGCCAACAGGTAGGGTTTGGTTGGTTGACAGCTGGCTGCAGTTAGCAATAATAGCGCTAGCAACTTGTGTAAGTTTGGTTGTGACAAAAGACATTTAGGAGTCTCCTTTATATGAACATGAAATTCAAACCGTTGGGTCTCGCCGCTGCGGTCGCAGCTGCAGCAGCCGGCTATGCCGGTATGGCTTCAGCCGCTGAAACCGGTGCGGTGCAGAACCTGGGCGATCTGGTTATCGCTCCCTACTACACCGTGCGTGAAGGCTTTGGTACCGGCATCCACCTGACCAACACCTCCGATCGTACCCAGGTGGTCAAGGTGCGTTTCCGTCGCGGCGCCGACTCCATGGACGCCCTCGACTTCAACATCGTCATGTCTCCTCACGATGCCTGGACCGGCTTCCTGAACAACGAAGGCGATGACATCTACCTGACCAGCCAGGACAAAAGCTGTACCGCTCCCGCCATGACCAATGGCCGTTTCAGAATGCCCGACATCTACCGCGTGGGTGCGGAAGAAGGCTACATTGAAATGATCGCCATGGGTGCTCCTGTTAGCGAAACACAGCCGATTGCTGTTGCAGCGCTGCACAATGACGAAGGTGTCCCGGCTGATTGTACCGCTGTGCGTGCCAACTTCTTTGCCAACGGCGTGGAGACTGCCGGCTCTGAGGCCCGTGGCGTAGTGGACAGCGATACCACGGTAGGTTACAAGGCGGGCACGACCGATCTTGTAGTTTCACAGTATGAAGACTCCGGCCACGTGCTGAAACTCACCGACTTCATCCGCCACGCTAATTCCGGCCGGGAGTTTGTTACCGATGGCGTGCATGTCGCTGGTTTCCTTGATCAGGCTTCCATCAACATCCAGGAGCTGGGAATCAACTCTGCTGATACCCAGGGCTTTGAATTTCCTCATCTGTATGGAGCAGCACCCACAGGTCTGGTCACGGCCTTTACTCTTGCCCGTGTTCGGTACTAAGGTATTGCCGCAGATGA
>JBKDZQ010000002.1:0-2594 GCA_047971325.1 Parahaliea sp. | reverse complement strand
GAAACCACACCCGATGCCACAGTGGATGCCTCCCTGGCGGAGCGGGTCCTGCCCCCGACCTCCGATGCACAGCTGTTGCCCGCCGATGCGCTGGGGGAACTGGAGCCGGTCTACTCCACGTCCACGGCATCCGTGAGGGCACCGGTGGAGGGTGCTGCCAGCAACCTGGACAGCCAGGGCTTTCTCACCGGAGCATACCAGCCCAGTCTCAGGGAGCAGGTTGTCCAGTGGCTGGAATTGGGCGATGAGGCCCTGGCGCGGGACCGACTCACCGTACCGCGCAACAGGAACGCCCTGCACTACTATCGCAGGGTCTTCGAACTCGATGCCTACAACCCCCTGGCTCGCCAGGGGGTTGAACGCGTAGCCGAGCGCTATGGCCGGCTGGCCTGGGCCGCCATCGGCCGGGACGACTACCGCAAGGCCCACCTCTTTACGGAACGCGGGCTGAAGGTGGCGGCCACCAACCCCATCTTGCTGGATGTGCAGCAGGATCTGGTGCGCCACGTTGCCGCGGTGGCGGCACAGGCCGCGGAGCAGGCCAATGCGGCCGCCAGGCCAGAACCCGTGCAACCCACCCAGGCGGAGAGCACCGGGGGTCTGTTCGGCGCCCTCAAGCGCATGTTCGGCGAGAAGAAAAAAGACGACTAGGTCTGTTGGTATACCGCCCAGACCCGGTCAAAACGACGGGCGCGCAAATCCTCCCGCCGGATCAGAAAATACACCGTACCCTCGGTGCCAGTTTGCAGCCAGCGGGCAATATCCACCTGCAACAGCAGGCGCCAGTCCGCCGCACGCTGCCGTTGCTGGTCGAAAAATACCTGCCGCAGCCTGTCGTCCTCCGCCCTGCCGTCGAGAAAATCCTCAAAGGCCGGCCCGTAGCGGGGGTCGTCCTGTTCGGGCTCCGGGTACCCGAGCAGGCGATGCCCCAGGTAGCCAAACGCCTGTTCGACCGGGTTCGGGTCTTCGGGATAGAAATCGATGTAAAGATCGTACAGGGATATTTGCGTTTCACTGTCGCCGGGTTCTGTCACCAGCGTATTCTCCAGCACCGCCATCCCCGTCGATTCGACAGCGGAGGCACTGAGCAGCGACCAGTCCTCCACCAGTTGCATCGGCACCGCAGGTGCGATATAGCCGGGGTTGTAGTCCTCTTCCACCTCCCAGCCGTGCCTCGCGATTTCAGCGGCATAGGCCGCCCGTGCGCCACTATCAAGCGCCTGCAGGCGCGCCGGCAGCACTGCCGCGCGCAATTGCGCGGGCTCACTCTGGTCCCAGATCACCCGCGCCACCCCGGGCCCGTCATCCCAGGGTCCCAGGGCGTAATCGTAGAAGAATAGCAGGCGCCCCTGGCCGGGCAGATCGCTGGCGATGCTGCCGAGCCCGCGCGCCTCGGCAAGATCGATCTGGGCGACAAAGGACAGGGGCAGAGGGGCGCCCGCGTGGCTGCGGATGTGCTCGCGGTGGGAACGACCAGCCATCGCCTCCAGTCGGGCAATATCAATGTCCTGATGGTAGGGCCACACGATGGCCGGTGGCAGGTCCGGCACTCCGCCAAAACGGGTCGCGCCGGGACCGGAATCGCCGGCAAGCGGAACGAAGGCGATGGAGGACACCATGGCCGCTGTGACCAGCTCCATGACCTCCGGGGGAAAATAGTCGCCGATCTGGGCAATGAGTTCATCCTTGTTCACCGTGGCTCCCTCCAGTGGCGCCCGATATCACAGGCAATGACATAGCGGACTGGCCCGCCATTCTCACCGATCGCAAACCTTACTGCACCTGAAATGAGGACCCGGCGCATCCCCTCCCTGGCCTGGTGAACCCACTGGCCTGCGCCGGCGGCGTGCAGAAAACGGGGCATTGGCTCTGTGTCGGCCGGCTGGTCGATCTACCCTCCCCCAAGGATTTCCGCTACCGTAACGTCCAATACCAGAGCAACACCCAGCCGATGACGGTCCGCGCATGAACAGACCATGAGCAGTGAACTGGAAGACACCATCCTGCGCGCCCAGCAGGGTGATCGGGCGGCGTTTTCGCACCTGGTGGAGGAACACTATGCCTCGATGTACCGTTTTGCCTACAAGTATTGCGGCAACCGCGAAGATGCCGAGGACGTGACCCAGCAGGCCTGCGTGAAACTGGCCCATGCCCTGCCCCAGTTCCGCTTTCAGGCCGCCTTCACCACCTGGCTGTACCGGCTGGTGGTCAACTGTGCCCTGGACTGGCACCGCTCCCGCGCACCCCGGGCGGAGCGCGAAGCACCCGAGCCGGTGGCGCCCGACGCAGCGGAGCCGGCGGTGATGCTGGACCAGGTATTGGCGCTGGTGCAGGCCATGGGCGGGGGCTATCGCGAAACCCTGATACTGGTGCTGGGCGAGGGCCTGACCCATGCCGAAGCCGCACAGGTGCTCGACGTGAAGGAGTCGACTGTGTCCTGGCGATTGCATGAAATCCGTAAACGGCTGGCACAGGCGCACCCGCCGGGAGTTGAGGTATGAACGACGAGGAGCTGGAACAACTGTTCGCCCGCCAGGATGACCGGCCGACGGAGGCGGCGCGCCATCGGGCTATACAAGCCGCGATGAAGGCCT
>JBKDZQ010000001.1:0-5076 GCA_047971325.1 Parahaliea sp. | reverse complement strand
TCACGCCGCCGTGGCCAGTACTGTGGCGGCAACCCGCACCCTCAACAAGGGCTGGGCCAGGGGGCTGGTCAACGCCCTGCTGCGACGCTACCAGCGCGAGCGGGAGTCCCTGGAGACGGCGCTGGACCCTGCCGCCAGCGCCGCCCACCCGCCCTGGCTGTACCGGCGCCTGCAACAGGACTGCGGTGCCGCACTGGCCGCGGTGTTGGCGGCCAACAACAGCCACCCGCCCATGACCCTGCGGGTCAACCTCGCCCGCACCGACCGCGCCGGCTACCTGGAGCAACTACGGCAAGCCGGCATCAAGGCCCGGCCCGGCGCCCTCGCCGGCAGCGCCCTGACCCTGGAGCAGGCCACCGATGTCTCCCGGCTGCCGGGCTGGGAGCAGGGCCTGGTGAGTGTGCAGGACGAAGCCGCCCAGCTCGCCGCCAACCTGCTCGACCCGCAGCCCGGCGAGCGCGTGCTGGATGCCTGCGCCGCTCCCGGCGGCAAGACCTGCCACCTGCTGGAGAGCCAGCCGGGGCTGGCCACCCTGGTGGCCATGGACAGCGACAACCAGCGCCTGCAGCGGGTGCGCGACAACCTGCGCCGGCTGCAGCTCGACGCCCGGGTGCTGACCGGCGACGCCGCGGCGCCCGCCGGACTCGATCCCGCCAGCTTCGACCGCATCCTGGTGGACGCCCCCTGTTCCGCCACCGGCGTGATCCGCCGCCACCCGGACATCAAGCTGCTGCGCCGGGCCGCGGACATCAGCCAGCTGGCCGGTCAACAAGGGGCCATCCTGGAAGGCCTGTGGCCACGGCTGAAGCCCGGTGGCAGCCTGCTCTATGTCACCTGCTCGGTACTGGAGGAAGAAAACAGCGCGCTCATCGCTACCTTTCTCGAGCGCCACCCGGATGCCGAGGCAGTGGCGCTGGCGGCCGCCTGGGGCCAGCCCCGACGCTACGGGCGCCAGTTGCTGCCGGAGGAGCACGGCCCCGACGGCCTCTATTTCGCCAGGCTGCAAAAGGCCGATTGAAGTACCGCGCTATACAGCCCCGGCCTGAGTGCTTACAATCCCCGGCACACCAACCAGAGCACTGACAATTCCCACGGGTCCGGGCCATGAAAATCATCATTCTGGGCGCCGGCCAGGTAGGGGGTACGCTGGCCGAGCACCTGGCCAACGAGCAAAACGACATCACCGTTGTCGATACCGACGCCGACAAGCTGCGCATCCTGCAAGATCGCCTGGACATCGGCACAGTGCTCGGCGGCGCCTCCCACCCCAGTACGCTGTACAAGGCCGGCGCCGAAGACGCCGACATGCTGATCGCCGTCACCAACAGCGACGAGATCAACATGATGGCCTGCCAGGTGGCACACACCATTTTCAGCACGCCAACCAAGATCTCCCGGGTGCGCTCGCCCAACTACCTGGCCCATCAGGACCAGCTGTTCCAGCCCGACCATATCCCGGTGGATGTGATCATCGGCCCGGAACAGCTGGTCACCAAGAATATCCGCCAGCTAATGGCCAACCCCGGTGCTTTGCAGGTGCTGGTTTTCGCCGTTGGCATAGTGCAACTGGTGGCAGTGCGGGCCTATTACGGTGGCCCGCTGGTGGGCCAGGAGCTGCAGGAAATCCGCAAGCACATGCCCAAGGTGGACACCCGGGTGGCCGCCATCTTCCGTCAGGACCGGCCCATCATTCCCCAGGGCAACACGGTGATCGAGGTAGACGACGAGGTGTTCTTCATCGCCGCCCACCAGCACATTCGCGCGGTGACCTCGGAACTGCGACGGATCGACAAGCCCTACAAGCGGGTGATGATCGCCGGCGGCGGCAACATTGGAGCCACCCTGGCCCAGAGTATCGACAGCGAATACCAGGTCAAGGTGATCGAGCGCTCCTACGATCGCTGCCGGGTACTGTCGGAGCGGCTCAAGCACAGCATCGTACTTTGTGGCAGCGCTGCCGAGCCGCAACTGCTGACGGCGGAGAACATCGAGAACACCGACGTGTTCTGCGCCCTCACCAACAACGACGAATCCAACATCATGATGTCCATGCTGGCCAAGCGCATGGGGGCCAAAAAAGTCATTACCCTGATCACCAACACCGCCTACGCCGACCTGGTGGGCGATGAAATCGACATCGCCATCTCCCCCCAGCAGATCACCATCGGCAGCCTGCTGACCCATGTGCGCAAGGGCGACATCAGTATTGTGCACTCCCTGCGCCGGGGCGCGGCAGAGGCCATCGAGCTGATCGCCCACGGCGACGCCTACTCCTCCAAGGTGGTGGGACGGCAGATCGACGAGGTCAGCCTGCCAGAGGGTGTAACCATCGGCGCAGTGGTGCGCGGCGACGAGGTCATCATCGCCCACGGTGACGTGGTGATCAAAACCGACGACCACATCATCCTGTTTCTGGTGGACCGCAGCCGCATTTCCCAGGTGGAGAAGCTGTTTGCGGTCGGTTTCGGCTTTTTTTCCTAGGCTCCGGGTTGCCACGGTATGCATTTCAGCACGACATTCCGGGTCCTTGGCATTCTGCTGATGCTGTTCAGCACCACCATGCTGGTACCGCTGGCGGTGGGCCTGTTGGCCGACGACCACACCGTGGACGGCTTCCTGATCGCACTGTGCATTACCGTTCTGTCCGGTCTAGCCATGTGGCTGCCGGTGCGCAACACCCGTCGCGAGCTGCGTATCCGCGACGGCTTCCTGATCACCTCCCTGTTCTGGACCGTGCTGGGGCTGTTCGGGGCACTGC
This sequence comes from Parahaliea sp., assembly GCA_047971325.1. GTDB lineage: Bacteria > Pseudomonadota > Gammaproteobacteria > Pseudomonadales > Halieaceae > Parahaliea. The sequence goes on along the minus strand of JBKDZQ010000001.1, from coordinate 2,318 downwards.
CCTTCGCCTTTGAAAAGAGCCTTGACCTCAGCACCGCCGACGCCATTTTCGAGTCGATCTCCGGCCTCACCACCACCGGTGCCACCGTGATCACCGGCCTGGACCAGCTGCCGCACTCCATCCTCATCTACCGCCAGATGCTGCAGTGGCTGGGCGGGATCGGGATCATCGTAGTGGCGGTGGCGGTGCTGCCCATGCTGGGCATTGGCGGCATGCAGCTGTACCGGGCGGAAATTCCCGGGCCCACCAAGGACAACAAACTCACCCCCCGCATCACCGAAACCGCCAAGGCCCTGTTTACCGTCTACCTGGCGCTGACCGTGGTTTGCGGTTTCAGCTACTACCTGGCGGGCATGACCCCCTTCGACGCCATCGGGCATGCCTTTTCCACCGTCGCCATTGGCGGCTTTTCCACCCACGACGCCAGCATGGCCTGGTTCGACAGCAACACCATCTTGCTGATCTGCAGCCTGTTCATGACCATCTCGGCGATGAACTTCGGGCTGCACTTCCTGAGCTGGCGGCGGCTCTCGCTAGGTCACTACGCCGCCGACTCGGAAACCCGCTTCTTTGGCAGCATTTTGCTGATCTGCATCGCCATTACCTGTGCTCACCTCATCCTGTCCGGCACTATCGCGCTGGAGGAGGCATTGATTCACGGCCTGTTCCAGGCGGTATCCATCACCACCACCACCGGCTTCGCCAGCGAGAATTTCTCTCTCTGGCCGTCCTTCCTGCCCATCATGCTGATGATGTTCTCCTTCATGGGCGGCTGCGTGGGCTCGACCGGCGGCGGCATGAAGGCGGTGCGGCTGATGCTGATCTACAAACAGGGCATTCGCGAGCTCAAGCAGCTGGTACACCCGCAGGCGGTGATTCCGCTGAAAATCGGCAAGCGCCGGGTGGAGGCGACGGTGGTGAGCGCGGTATGGAGCTTCTTTGCCGTCTACATGTTTGCCTTCGTCACCATCATGCTGCTGCTGATGGCCACCGGGCTGGATTTCATCACCGCCTTTTCCGCGGTGGCGGCCTCACTCAACAACCTCGGCCCGGGGCTGGGAGAGGTGGCCGCCAACTACGCCGGCATCAGCGAGACCGCCAAGGGTCTGCTGTGCTTCGCCATGCTGCTGGGGCGGCTCGAAGTCTTTACCCTGCTGGTGTTGTTCACACCGATGTTCTGGCGCATCTAGTGGTTCATCCCCGCTACCGACCGCCCCGCTGCTTGCGAATCAGCTCATAGGCCGCCTGTATTTCCTGGGATTTCTCCGTGGCCACCCTGATCACATGATCCGGCACCCCCTTGGCGATCAGTTTGTCGGGGTGGTTTTCGCTCATCAGCTTGCGGTAGGCGTGCTTCAGGTCGCGGTCGCTGACTTGCGGGCTCACCCCCAGGGCGGTGTAGGCGGCTTCAAGCTGGGAGACCGGGTCCGGTGCGGCGCCGGTCGAACCGGCACCCCCCTGGTGGAAGCGGGCCTGGGCCTGGGCCATGCGCAGCAGGGTATCGAGTCGGGACTGGACGATGCCGAGCAGGCCGGCAATACGTCCCAGGGCGTCCCGCTCGGCGCTCTGCAGGTCGCCGTCGGCCAGCGCCAGTGACACCAGGAACAGCAGCATGCTGTTGATCAACTGGGGCTGGCGGCCACACACCTCGATGAAGTCCGACACCACCGGCTCCAACTGGAAATCCGCTGCCGAACCACGCTTGAACAGGGCGATGGCCTCCCGGCGCTGCTCGGCGCTGAAGTTCATCTGCCGCATCAGGGCCTCGGTGTGCGCCACCTCCTGCTCCGACACCCGACCATCGGCCTTGGCCAGATAGCCCTGCAGCAGAAAGCCGGTGTCAAAAAAACTGCGCTGCAGACGGGCGACATTCTCCGGCGAGGCAAAGGCCAGCGTCCGGGTCAGGCCGCGATCAAAAAAGTGGCCTAGGGCCAGGCCGAGCAGCAGGCCGAGGGGGCCGCCGAGCAACAGGCCGAGCAGGCCGGCAACGAGTTTGCCGTAAAACATGTGTCTCCTTTGCGTGCTGGTATGGGTTGTGTCGTCGGCGCGCAGGCGGTCAGACGCCGGCGTACAGGCCGGGGCCCTGGCGCGGACGGACGCGAAAACGCTTGTATTCCCACTGGTACTGGGTCGGACAGGCTCTCACGCAGGCCTCCACGCCGCGGTTGAGCGCCGCCAGCGAGATCGCATCATCCTCGCAGTAGATATCCTCATCCGCGGCAAAATAACGGATCGCGAAACCTCTCGGTACACGATCGGCATAACCAAACACCGCCAGCGCCCCGGTGCGACGAACCAGATTGCTGGCCAGGTTTCCG